>DQGF01000057.1:0-3185 GCA_003525045.1 Pseudomonas sp.
ACGACGCTTGCCCTGTAGGAGCGGTTATTTCTTCATGACTGATGTGAACAGGTCTGATTCGATAAACCGCTGCAGCCAGGACTGCAAACGCAAGTAGGGCGTCTGCCCGAACCACTCGCGATCGACATGGGCGAATTGCCGCACGAACGGCATCAGCGCCACATCCGCCAGGCTCGGACGCGCTGCCAACAAATAATCGCGCCCCTCCAGCAACTCATCGAGCCGGCGTAGAACTACTTCACCCTCGGCTCGATAAAACGCCATCGGCTGCTCGGGATAACGCTCGGCGTACTTGTAGCGATTCAGATGCAGCTTGAATACCTGATCGTTCTGTTCGATCAGCTCGGCGATGTATTGCTGTCCGACAGGGTCATCCTTGAGCAACCAATCCTGCGGATCGTTCTGCGCCAAAGCCCAATGCATGATCTCCAGACTTTCATCGATCACCTCACCGTCGACGCTCAGCACCGGCACCGTACCTTTGCTCGACAGCGCGAGCATCTCGGCGGGTTTGGCCTTCAGGCTGACCTCGACAATGTCCACCGCAACCCCGCAGTAGCGTAAGGCCATGCGCGCCCGCATGGCATACGGGCAGCGGCGGAAGGAATACAGCGTATTCATTTCACCTCCAGGGTACTCAGGCCGTTGCCCTGACGGCGGACCTGAATCTGCACCGGAATGCGCTCATGCATTTCCTGGACATGGGAAATCACCGCGACCTTGCGTCCCTGGGCCTGCAAGCCGTCAAGAGCGTCCATGGCCAGTTGCAGGGATTCCGGATCGAGACTGCCAAAGCCTTCATCGATGAACAGCGATTCGATCTTCAGCGTGCTCGAGGCCATCGATGCCAGGCCCAGTGCCAGTGCCAGCGAGACCAGGAAGGTCTCGCCACCGGACAACGAATGCACCGAACGCAGTTCATCGCCCATCTCGGTGTCCATCACCAGCAAGCCCAACATGCTGCCGCCTCGTTTCAGGCGATAGCGCCGCACCAGCTGGCGCAATTGAACGTTGGCGTGATGCACCAGCAGGTCGAGGTTGTAGGCTTGGGCGATCTTGCGGAAGGTGTCGCCAGTGGCCGAACCAATCAGTGCATTCAAGCGGGCCCAGCGCTGATATTCGGTGTAGGCATTGGCAATCTGCTGCGCCAGGGCCTGGTTAGCGTTCTGTCGGCGCTGATCCTCGGCCTGTTCGGCGCGTAGCTCGGCGCAGCGGTGTTCGCTGGCGGTGGACTGGGTTTGCAGGTCGACAAGCGCTGTTGCGAGCTGCTCGGCATCGAGATTGCCGTTGTGCTGAGCCTGATGATTGAGCAGCCGTTGATCGCGCTCCTGCAACAGCACCTTGGCCTGTTCGATGGCTTTTTCGCTTTGCTGCAGTTGCTGGCGCAGTTCGCTGACGTGCTGTTCGCCGACGCTCAACAGGTTTTCCAGGCCGCCGTCATCCAATTCCGGGTGCAAGGCTCGCCAGTCGGTGATCTTGGCGCTCACATCCTGTTCTTCGGTTTCCAGCGCGAGCAGACGTTCCTGCTGTGCCTTGAGCTCGGCGGCCAGTTGCACCAGCCGCGTGCGCACGCTTTGCAGTTCCTGATTGGCCGTCGCTTCAGCAGTACGCGCCTGTTCGACGGCTCGATCCAGTTGCAGCTGCCACTGTTCGGCGCTGCGGTGTTCGCCGAGCAACTGCGACAGTTGCCGCTGGCACGCCTGTTGCTGCTCGGTGAGGACAGCGAACTGCTGTTGCGCGGCTTCGAGCTGCTGGACGCGAGTCAGTTGACGGTCCTGTTCTTTGTCCAGCGTCTGCTGGCGTTGCTGCTGTTCGCGGAGTTCATCGCGCTGCTGCTCGAGTTGCTGCAGACGCTGGGCGATCTGTCGGTCGAGCTGCAAGAAGGTGGCCGCAGGTTCATTGCGCAAGGCTTGCAGCGTGTCGACCGGGAGCAGATTGGCGAACGCCGTCAGCTCTTCATCCAGACGCTGGCGATCACTGGTCAGCTCACGTTGCTGGGTGGCCAGGTGCTGGGTCGCTTGCTGGCTCGCCGTTTCGGCGCTGCGCAACTGCTGGTGCAGGCGCGCGGCATCCTGTTGCAGGGTGAGCAGGGCGGATTGGCGCTGTTCGTCCTGGCTGATGCTCTGGTTCAGCTGGCTGTTTTGCTGGGCCAGCCAGGCATCGCGTTTGGCGACATCCCGGGCACCTAACTGCGCCCATAACGGGTGCGCCTCAAGGGTTGGGACCAAGCTCTGCTGTTGCGTCGACAGGTGTTCCTGCTGCTGTTTGAGCTCATTGAGTCGAGACATGACCCCGCTGTATTGAGCCCGCAGTTCAATGACTTTTTCATTGAGGGCGTCGACCGCTTTCTTGGCGTTGGCTTGCTCGCTTTCATCGTGACGGCCCAGGCTTTGCAACAGCGCCTCGGGCTGATGATAAGGATGCTCGGCGCTGCCACAGACCGGGCAGGGCTGGTCATCCTGCAATTGTCCGCGCAATTGCTCGACAGTTTCACTGCGAGCCAGTCGCTGACGCTCCAGTAGTTCGCGAGTGACGGTGAGTGTTTGCTCGGCAAGGGTCAATTCAGCCTTGGCTTCGCTGCCTTCGCGGATCAAGCGATCGCGCTCTTGCATCGCCACCTGATAGCGTTGTTGTAGCTCGGCAGTGCGCTTGTCGAGTTCCTGCTGACTGGCCCACAGTCGCGTCAGCTCTTCAAAAGCGCGCTGTTGCTTGCGGTTGTCGTGCAACAGATTAGCGAGCAGCTGGATCTGTTCGGCCACCGCTTCGGGCTCGGCACCGGCCTCTTTGTAGAGCACTTCCAGGTTCTGCTTTTGTGCAGCCAATGCTTCGGCTGCGCGGGTGGCGCTTTGCTCCAGGGCGGCCATTTCTGCCTGGCCCTTGTTCAAGCGATTGCCGATCAGCATCAGTTGTTGCAGGCGATCACGGTAAGCGTTCCACGCATCGCTCAACGGCGCCAGGTGGCTACTTTGCACAAGCTCCCCGGCGATTTTTTCCAGGCGTGAAGCGACCAGTGTCTGTTGGTCGAGCAATCCTTGAATCGTCGTTTGCCCTTGGGTGCAGGCCAGTTGCGCCTGCTGTGTGAGCTCGCCGCTCAGGCTTGTTTCCTTGACCAGGCGGGCGAGGGTGCTTTGCTCTTCAAAGGCCTGACGCAGCAGCGGTGCGCTGGAAGTGTGCTTGCTTTGGGC
>DQGF01000057.1:3530-7502 GCA_003525045.1 Pseudomonas sp.
CGCTCGTTCAGTTCGGTTTGCTGCCGGGTGTGCTGCTGAATCTGTGCGGCCAGCGGTGTGAGCCGGGCCGTGAGTTCGCGCTTGCGGGCGAACTGGTGCCGTTGCGGCGCCAGTTGCTCAAGGCGCGTCAGTTTCAATCGTTCGCCGGCCAGGCTGTCCCAATGCTGCAGGGCGCCGGTCAGTTGCTCGGTGGCGCTCTGTTGTTCGTCCTGCAACTGGCGCAAGTCTTTCAACCAGGTGTGCTGCAGCTCTAATTGCTTGAGTTGCACCTGTTGGGCCTTGAGTTGTCGCTGAGCTTCGTTGAAGCGCTCATCGAGTTCGGCCCGGGCTTCGGGCGACAGCGGCGTGACGCCGGTGGCCTGATCCTGCAACAGCTTGTGGGTTTCGCGCGCTTCTTTGGTCTTGTCGAAAGCACGACGACCGAGGCGGGTGTAAAGCGCCGTGTCGGTGAGTTTTTCCAGCAGCTCGCTACGTTCGTTGTCGTTAGCCTTGAGGAACGCACTGAATTCGCTCTGGGCGAGTAACACCGCGCGAGTGAACTGCTCGAAATTCAGACCCAGTACCGATTCGAGCTGGATTTTGAATTCGACTTTCTGGCTGGCCAGCAGTTGATCCAGATCGATGTCACGCAAACTCTGGCGGCTGGCTTGCAGCTTTCCTCCGGCCTTCTCGCGGGCGCGATTGGCTTCCCAGCGAGCGCGGTAGCGACGGCCATCGATGCCGACGAAATCCACCTCGGCATAACCCTCACCGGTGCCGCGACGAAGCAGCGTGCGGGGGTCGCCGGTGCCTATTTCACCGTCGGCGTCCGGTGCTTTGGCAGACACTTGGGCATTGCTCAGCCGCGGTACCGCGCCGAACAACGCCAGGCACAAGGCGTCGAGCAAGGTGCTTTTACCGGCGCCGGTCGGCCCGGTGATGGCGAACAGTCCGGCGCTGGCCAAGGGCTCGGCGGTGAAGTCGATATCAAAAGGCCCGGCCAGTGAGGCGAGGTTTTTCAGGCGGATCGCGAGGATCTTCATGGCTGTTCGCTCTCCATCTGCACGTCTTGCAACAGCTCGGCAAAGTCCTTCAGGGTTTGCTCGTCGACCTCGCTGCCGTAGTTATCCTGCCAGGCACGGCTGAACAGTTCCTGGGGCGAAAGCTGGTCGAGTTCGATCAACGTCGCGCCGTCATCGGCGCCATCGCGACTGCCGATGCCGGCGTATTCGGCCGCGATGCGCACCAGGCGCACGGCTTTGCCTTGCAGGGCGGTTTCGATCTGATGGCGCAGATCGGGTTGTGGCTCGTCCAGACGCACCCGGACCTCCAGCCAGGGTTGACGCTGGATGTCCGCCAGCAGATCGATGTTCGGCAAGTCGGCCAGTTGCAGCAGGATTTCCGCGAGAGGCGCCGGGCCGATCCGTTGCAGATTCACCGCCCGTGGAACCAGTTTCGGTTCGACGCTGAGCAGGGTTTCGCCGTCGAGCTGGACGTCGAGAATCTGGTGCTGATAGCCGATCTCGGAGAATGACAATGGAATCGGCGAACCGCTGTAGCGGATGCGTTCCTCACTGTTGACCTTCTGCGGCTTGTGCAAATGGCCGAGGGCCACATAGCTGATGCTCGGCCCGAACAGGCTGGCGGGCAGGGCCTCGGCATTGCCGATGATCAGGCTGCGCTCGGAGTCTTCCGACACGGAACCGCCGGCCATGTGCGCATGACTGATGGCAATCAGCGCCTGGCCTGGCTGGCGCTTGGCATTGGCCGCTTCGATCAACCATTCGTGAACCTGGCCGATCCCGCGCAGGTAGTTGTCACCCAGATGCGCGCCGGTGACTTCCGCCGGTCGTAGAAACGGCAGCGCCAGGCACCAGGCGACCGTCTCGCCGCTGGCATCCGTCAGCGGCAGCAACAGGCGTTCGGCGTCCAGTTGCCCGTCATCCAGCCACAGCACCCGCCCCAGCGCGTGGGTGCGCAACCGCCGCATCAACGGCGCCGGCAGCTCGATCCGCGAACCGGAGTCGTGGTTGCCGGCGATCATCACGATGGTCAGCAACGGTTGCTGCTCATGGGCGCTGACGATGAAATCGTAGAGGCGTTCCTGGGATTTGACCGGCGGGTTGACCGTGTCGAAGATATCGCCGGCGATCAACAGCACATCGGGCTGGTCCAGCTTCAGCTGACGCAGCAACCAGTCGAGGAAGCAGGCGTGCTCGAAATCGCGGTCCTGGCCGTGCAGGTTCTGCCCGAGGTGCCAGTCGGAGGTGTGAAACAGACGCAAGGCGTACTCCGTAGGAAATAAGGTAATGGCCGCGTGGAAAATGATGGCGGCGAAAGGGGAGAGAGTTTACTGGCAAACAGTTACCTTGCCTCCGAAAAACGCTATCTCGATCAAATTTGCTTCAATCAGTGGGCGGGCAGGTGAATGAAACTCTCAACTCATGACAGCAGAAAAATTCGGATCTGACCTACATCAAAAGTTGAATTTTCCTGCATTTTTAAATGAGCCGGCTTGCCAAAGTCGCGGTTTTTAAGAGTGAAGATCGGCATGAAAAAACCAGAGCACCGCAACCATTTCAATTCTCAGAGCTTATAGGTGTGAGTGCAAAACTCTCTGTTGTGCTGATTTCGTCTTTTATATTAGTCGGGTGCGGGGACGACGAAGCACCTCCTGTTCAATGGTTTATGGATAACCCATCCGAGATAAATCGAGCCCTAATAAGCTGCAACCACTCAACAAAGTACAACCCTATGCCGCATTACACGTGGTGTTCGAATGCAAAACTTGCATCTATCACGATAAGCATGAGGCTAAGGGATCTTGAAAAAGAAAAAAAAGCTTGGCAACTGCAAGAGATACTCCTGAGAACCTTAAAACAATTCATTGGTATGAGGGTAATCGTCATGCACGACAGGCGAAACTCAACGAGTGCAAGATAAGTGCGGGGAATGGGGATGTTGAGTTTGACCGCGGCTGCTTTAAAGCTACTCGAGCCGGAATGAACCAGTATGTAAGGAGCGGGCCAGACGTCTTCGGCGGCGAAACAATGGGTGAGTTGACGCTGATCCTGCGCGCTGTATCTCCACTACCAGCGCTGGTGCGGCCCGACACACGCCAGCCTCATGCGGCCCGTGGTAATACGCTTGAACATGCGGTTCCGGCGGGCAAGCCTCCCCCGGGAATGGAGCCCGTCGTGCTCCATAAACGGATGGCCAAAGAAGTCGTTGCTCCCCCCACTGGCCACTGAGTACAGGGCCTTCGATCATCCATGATGCGCTGGTTGTACTCATTACCGACTTCTATCAGCGTTTGGATAAGCCGGCTAACGAGCCGCGTTGCTTGCAAAGAAACAACCCTTGCTGCCGGCGTTGAGGCGAATGAGGTGAGTACGAGCAACCCACTCGCTGTTGGCGTTCAAGGTTTGCACGTATTCACCTGGCCAGAACATTTCATGCACGACGTTTGTCCGCCAAGTTCAATCGCTGCACTTCAGCAAAAAATTCGGTAATCGGTCGACGAGGCTGGCGTTTGTGCAGTTGCCGGACCTGCTCGCTCATCTGCACCAGTTCTTCGCTTGGCTTGGCCCATTGGTCCTTTGGCAACAGCTCTGACCACTGGCGCATGGCCTCGGGCAAGGTGTGTGGGCTCATGGCGTTGATGCGGCGGATTTCCCATTCGGTCAGATAGTTGGGAATCGTCCACAGCGTCATCACGTGGTACAGGTACCAGAAAAATCCCGAGACTCGGTTGCGCTCGCCATCGCGAATTTGCTGATGCATGCGCGCTCGGGCGTTGTGAAAGGTGTGCAGGCCTTCGTGAGGCGGGTCGTTGGGGCCTTGCAGGTCTTGCGGGTCCTGGATGGATTTGAGGTCGTTGACTTCGTATTCCATGTAGCCGCGAATGGCTTCCCAATGGCTGATGGCGATGGGCAGGCCGGCGCAGGGGAATTCGACGCTGGTCATGATTTCGCCGTGCTGGAAACCGATGCC
>DQGF01000288.1:0-7788 GCA_003525045.1 Pseudomonas sp.
CCTGGGTTCCCTCCTCCGACACCAATCCGCGGCAGTGCCCATAGTAGGTTAAGATGCCTGCAAACCAGGCCCGCCGCGAGACGCCCGCATGACCGATACCACCCCCCGCCTGATCAAGAAATACCCCAATCGGCGACTGTATGACACCCATACCAGCAGCCACCTGACCCTGGCCGACATTCGCCAACTGGTCGTCGACAAGATTTCGTTTCAGGTGGTCGATGCCAAGAGCGGCGAGGATTTGACTCGCAGCATCCTGCTGCAAGTGATTCTTGAAGCTGAAGGCGGCGGTGAGCCGATCTTCACCAGCGAGATGCTGATGGGGATTATCCAGTTCTACGGTCCTTATCAGGGCGTACTCGGCAGCTACCTGGACAAGAGCATTCATACCGTGATCGACATCCAGTCCCAGACCGGCGCGCAATCGTCAGAGGCCTGGAGCGCGTTCATGCACCAGCAGGCGCCGGTGATGCAGGACCTGATGCGTCAGTATGTCGATCATTCGAAGGCACTTTATCTCAACACCCAGAACATGTTCGGCATGTTTGGCGGCAAGCCGAAGACCGATGGCGGGCCGAAAAAAGACGATGAGTGAAGTCCTCCCGAGTCTTTGACAGTAGCGCGACGTCGACTAGGCTCACAGTCATCCTGCCTCCCCAACCGAACCATGGCACTTGAACGCAAGGCCTGGTGAAGTCGTCAATTCATAAAGCCTGTCTGCCGCTGTTCGAATGCAGACATCCGGCATCGCCAGCCCCCAGAGGGCTGACGCTCTTTCGTGCGCGTTGCTTCTCAAGTACGCAATGCGAATGACCCGCAACTTTCCACTGCACTTTCACCCCGGGAGGCAGTCGTGCAAAAAGTCTTGAAGCTAGTCAGCTATGCAGTACTCGTGCTGATGGCCAGCGCGGTCGTCTATTCCGGAATCATCGGCATCACCTATTGGACCGGTATTGGCGTATAGGGAGATCGCAATGAACAAACGTCAAACACGCTCGTTCGCGCTGATATCGACGGCCATCGCCACGGTGGTATTTCTGGGAATGACGGTCGATAGCCATCGACAATTCCCGACACTGACCAATGCCCAGCAGATCACGCCCCAGGTCACTCGCGGCAAGGATGTCTGGCACCAATACAATTGCATCAATTGCCACACCTTGTTTGGTGAAGGCGCGTATTACGCCCCGGACCTGACAAAGATCACCCAACTGCGCGGCGCCCCTTATCTCACTGCGTTCCTCAAAGACCCCTCAAAGTTTTATGACGAGCAACGCCATCGCCGATTGATGCCGAATCTGAAACTCTCTGACGAAGAAATCGCCGCCTTGATCGCCTTTATGGACTGGGTGAGCAAGGTCGACAATCAAGGCTGGCCGCCGCGGCCGATTCTGGTGACCGGTACGTCGATTCCCGGCATGGACCTCACTGTTGCGCAGCAGAACGTCACCGGCGGCGGCAACCAGCCGCCCGCGGCCCGCCCGGTGTCCGACAAGGAAGACCCGATCGCCCTGGGCGAGGCACTGTTTCGGACCAGCGCCACACCGGTGTGCAGCGCTTGCCATTCGATTGCACCGGGGGTCAATCTCGCCGGACCGACACTGGCCGGGTTGGCCGGTCGGGCCAAACAGGTCATCGCCTCGCCTGACTACAAGGGCAAGGCCAAGGACGTCGAAGGCTTCATCCGCGAATCCATCGTCGCGCCCAGCACCTACTTGCATCCGGGCGACATGTATTCCGCCAACGGCATGTCCTTCATGCCGGACACCTTCGCCAAATCGCTGACGCCCGAACAGGTCGATCAGTTGGTCGCCTATCTGGCGTCGTTCCAGTAACCCAAGGAGATGACCATGCGCTACAGATCTCAATCCGTCGCCTACTGGTACTTCGCCGTGGCCATGGTGCTGTTCGGCCTGCAACTGGTATTCGGTTTGCTCTCGGCGGCCAAATACCTCGGACCCGATCCCCTGCTGGACCTGTTGCCGTTCGATGTCACCAAGACCATTCACACCAATCTGTTGATCGTCTGGGTACTGACCGGGTTCATGGGGGCGACCTACTGGATGGTGCCGGACGAATCCCGTGGCGAGTTGCACAGCACAAAACTGGCCTACCTCCAGCTCGGGTTGTGGACGGCCATGGGCGTCACCGCCGTCCTGGGCTACCTGTTCGGGTATGGCACCGGCAACAAACTGCTCGAACAGCCGCTGCCGCACAAGATCGTGATCGTGATCTGCATGCTGATGTTTCTCTACAACATTGGCATGACCATCAAGCAAGCCGGACGCTTCACCGCCACCGAAGGCGTGCTGTTGCTGGGCCTGGCCAGCGCCGCTGTGCTCTATCTGCCGGCATTGCTGCATTATGAAAACTACGTGGTGTCGATCTACTACCGCTGGTGGACGATCCACCTGTGGGTCGAAGGGGTCTGGGAGATGATTCAGGGCGGCTTTCTTGCCTATCTGCTGATCAGGCTGTCCGGTGCTGATCGCGAGGTGATGGAGAAGTGGCTGTACGTGATTGTCGGCCTGGTGTTCATTGCCGGCATCCTCGGCACCGCACACCATTACTACTGGATCGGCGTGCCCCATTACTGGTTGCCACTCGGCGGCTTTTTCAGTGCGCTCGAGCCCATGGCGCTGGTCGGCATGGCGATCTATGCCTACAACGCGATGCGCCGCTCCGGCCTCTCTCACCCCAACAAACTGGCCTTGCACTGGACCCTGGGCAGTGCAGTGTTCACCCTGTTCGGTGCCGGTCTCCTGGGTTTGGCCCACACCTTCCCCGACGTCAACAAATGGACCCACGGCACCCTGATCACCGCCATGCATGGCCATGCGGCCTTCTATGGGGCCTATGTCATGATCGTTCTGGCGATGATTACTTATGCGCTACCAGGCATGACCCGTCGTCCCGTGGAAGAAAGCAGTATCGGTTATTGGGCGTTCTGGCTGCAGTTGGGGGGGATGTTCGGCATGACCCTGTCATTTGCCACCGCAGGCATTGCTCAGGTGTACCTGGAACGCATTCTCGGCATGGGCTATCTGGATGTGCAGTTGAAGATCCAGGTGCACTTCCTGATGCTGGTGGCGACGGCGTCGATGTTCAGTCTCGGTGCCGGGCTGTTTATCTTCGATTTTTTCCACCATGCGCCGCAATTCATTGTCGATGAAACCGATCCGGTGCTGGCCGGACCTCGAGCGTCAGGCGCAGCGTTGTGATGGAACGCTCACTGATACAACAGAATCTGTCGGCCACGGAATCCGTAGCGCCGCAGACCGAACCCTATTACCAACCCTGCGGCGACGAAGTGGCGATCTTCGAGCAATGCCACGCCCGGCAACTGGCAATCATGCTCAAAGGACCCACCGGTTGTGGCAAGACCCGCTTTGTCGAACACATGGCCTGGCGACTCAAACGCCCGTTGATCACCATTTCCTGCCATGACGATCTGAGTGCCAGCGACCTGGTCGGGCGCTTCCTGATCGGTCCCCAAGGCACCCACTGGGCGCAGGGCCCGCTGACCCGAGCGGTGCGCGAAGGCGCGATCTGCTACCTCGACGAAGTGGTCGAAGCGCGACAGGACACAGTTGTCGTGCTGCACCCGCTGACCGACCACCGGCGCATTCTGCCACTGGACAAGATCGGCGAGATCCTCGAAGCCTCGCCCCACTTTCAACTGGTGGTGTCCTACAACCCTGGCTACCAACGCCTACTCAAGGATTTGAAGCCGAGTACCCGCCAGCGCTTCGTGGCGCTGGATTTCGACTTCCCGCCGGCCGAGCGCGAGATCGCCATCGTTATCCATGAGGGCGCAACCGATTACGCCACCGCCCACGCCCTGGTCACCCTCGCGCATCGGCTGCGCGCCCTGCAGGACCGAGGCCTGGCGGAAGTCCCCAGCACTCGTCTGCTGATCGCCACTGCCCGGTTGATCACCAGCGGTATACCCGCCCAGGCCGCCTGCCGTGCCGCGCTGATCTCACCGCTGTCCGATGACGCGGTGCTGGTCGCTGCCATGCGCGACCTGGTTGACCTGACGTTTATCTAGATGGCCGAAGCCGAGGACCTCATCACCGATGTCGCACGCCATGCAACGGTGTACGCCCAGGCGCTGTGGCGCCGTCACCAAGGTCCCTCGACCAGCGCAAACATCGTCACCCTGGGGGATGTCGCACACCATCTCGACTTGCTGATCCTGGCCCTGTTCGGCACCCACTATTCGTTGCGCGTCGCGCAACCTTCCGCGCCACCCTCACTGCTGAAAAAGCTTTTGCTGCGTTATGAGAACCCGTGTCGGCAGCGCGCCGTGCCGGCGACCGATGGCGTGTCGATCTGGCTGCCGGAGTCAGCGGGCAGCGCTGATGCTTTGCTCACGCTGCAAAGTTACAGGACCCTGGCCTTGCAACAGGCGATGCGCGCGCAAAGAGGCAGTGCCGCCGCCCTGCCGACCCTGGCCAACCCAATGCAGCGCAGCGTCTATCTGCTCCTCGAAGCCTGGGCTGCCGATCGGGATCTGGTGCGACGGCTACCGGGGCTGGCGGCTCCGATCCAGGGTGTGCGCCGGCAGGCGCTGGCCATGCGCCCGCCCCTTCACGCCTTTCCCGACTATCGACGACCCCTGGAAAACCTGCTTCGTCTGCTGCTGGGCAGTGAATGCGGCGAGTCTGTGCAGGGACTGGAAATACCTGGCAACACCACCGATTCGCTACGACAGTCAGAAACCCTCGCGGCACACATGCAGTCCAACGAAGTAGCTCACAGGCATTGCGCTCACCTGCTGCTGCTCGATGCCTGGACCGGCGACCTGCGCGAGCCGCCGGCGCAACAGGGGGGGCCGACGCTGCCCGGTGCAATCGACAGCGAGGACACCCTGCCACGCAGCGCACGCCTCGAACGTCAGCCAACGGTGCGCGAGGCCCGGGTCGACGAAGACGACGATCAGGAACAAGGCCTGTGGATGGTGCAACCCGCCGAACCCCTGGAAAAGGCCGAAGACCCCATGGGGCTGCAACGCCCTGCCGACCGCGATACAGACATCCCGGCGGCCGATTTTGCCGAGGCATTGTCCGAACTCGACGAAGCCCGGCTGGTGGTCACGGCAGGCCGTCCGAAAGAGGTGTTGCTGAGCGACGACCCACCACAAACCGGCGCTCGACACGCAGCACAAGCACTTGCCGCCAAGGCCATCAGCTACCCCGAATGGGACTATCGCACCCAAATCTACCGTGATCCAGGTACAACCGTGCACCTGTGCCCCGCCCGGCTTGGTCCGCAGCAGTGGGTCGAACGAACGCTTGAAAGTCACCGGCCGATTCTCGATGCCATCCGCCAGCAATTCGAAAGGCTGCGCGCCCAACGCGTCAGGCTACGTAAACAATTGGACGGCGACGATATCGACCTGGAGGCCTACATCGACGGTTGTGCCGAGGCCCGCGCCGGCTTGAGCATGCCCCAGGCGCTGTATCAGTCCCAGCGTCGCAGTCGGCGTGACATGGCGATCATGTTGCTGATTGACGTCAGCGGTTCCACCGACAGCTGGCTGTCGCGCCATCGCCGGATCATCGATGTCGAGCGCGAGGCGTTGCTGCTGGTCTGTCTGGCGCTGGAGAGCCTGGGCGAACCCTATAGCGTGCTGGCGTTTTCCGGCGAAGGGCCGCAGCGGGTGACGATACGCACCCTCAAAGCTTTCGATGAGTGCTACAGCAGTGAAGTGGGTCGGCGCATTGCCGCACTCGAACCGGAGCGCTATACGCGGGCCGGTGCCGCCATCCGCCACGCCAGTACGTTGCTGATGCGCGAAGCGGCCACACACCGGCTGCTCTTGCTGCTTTCCGATGGCAAGCCGAACGATGTCGATCTATACGAAGGCCGCTATGGCGTGGAAGATATGCGCCAGGCCGTGGCCGAAGCCAAGCTGCAAGGCATCTATCCGTTCTGTTTGACCATCGACCGTCAGGCGGCGAGTTACCTGCCGGCGGTATTCGGATCGCGGCAATATGCCTTGCTGCCCCAACCGGAACTGTTGCCCGGCGTGCTGATCGAGTGGATCAAGCGGTTGCTGTTGGCCTGAGCCCTGTAAATCAGTTTTTTCCAGCCGAAAAAAATGGCGATGGGGAATAAACCCATCGCCATCGGTGCCGCCGGCCTGATAAGACTTACTTGTTACCGGTCTTGGTGCTTGCTTCCGGAGCTGCTTTGGTGGCTGCGGCAGTCGCGTCGGCGAAACTGCTCTGAGCCGAATCGGAAGCCTGCTTTGCGGCTTTCTGTGCGTTTTCAAATATAGTGCCGGCATTCGCCAGGCCCGACTTGAACGCGTTCACTACTGGCTCAGAGCCGGCGGGTGCGTTCTTGCTGATCGCTTCAACGAACTCTTGCACTTGCTGGGTGCCGGCTTCGACCTGGCTGGAGGCCAGCTTGGCGATGTCCGACTGAGTTTCCGCGATCAGCGCCTGAACCTGGCGATTGAACTCGGTCAGGCGTTCGGTCTGCTTGTTCGGCTGGGTGAAAGAAGCCTGCAGCTCGGCGAAATCTTGTGGACCGCGTACGGCCAGCAGCTTGCGAACACCTTCGAACTGCTCTTCGGAAGACTCGCGCAGGGCCTTGAACTGCAACTGGCTGAGCTGTTCAACGCTGGCGAAGACCTTGCCGCTGATTTGCTGGATCAGGTCGAGGTTGGCTTTCTGAGTGGCTTGCAGTTTTTCCGAGTTGAAAAAAGACATGCTTGAATCTCCTTGTACTGGAAGGCCCATATGGGCCAGAGGACGCGATAGCGATCCTGCCAGTCATCGCGTTAGCCTTGATATTGCAGTGCACAAAAACTTTTGGCAACCCCTATTTTGTGCAGTGCAAAATAAACCTTGTCAGCCCTGCCATTAATAGCGCTAAACTCTGACCATCAAACGGCCGGCCCAGTCTTGTTTATTTAAAAGGGTTGGTTACGCCGCTTCCCTTATAAGGCGTCAGGAGATCACGATGGGCCAGGATGAAAATATTGCGTTGCAAGATGAAGGGCTTGCATCAGCCTCAGGGTTGTTCGAACACCTGAGTCACCTGCAACGCCTCAATACCCGCAACGTGCTCGACGCCGTGCAAAAGCGCCAGGCAAAAACCTTCGCACCCTCAAGTCTCGGGCAACTGAGACAACCTACCGCGAAGGAATGGCAGGAATATTTCACTGATCTGGGCCAACGCAGCGTGCTGTTCTGGGACACCTTGCGTCAGCGCGGCGACAACACACTGGCGCACGAACGGGCCGGGTATCCACTGCTGCTCAAATTCGATCATGAAACCCTGGTCGCCGGTGCAGACCTGCCCCGTCCGGTCAATTACTCGCTGTTGCAAGTCTTCGGCGGCTCCGGCAAGGCGATCGACAGCCGTAAACCGCCGGTGATCATCATCGATCCACGGGGCGGTCATGGCTCGGGCATCGGTGGTTTCAAACAGGATTCGGTCATCGGCGAAAGCCTGCGGGCCGGTCATCCCACCTACTTCATCTCCTTCAGCCACTCGCCAAGGCCCGGGCAAACCCTTGCGGACATTACCGCTGCCCAGGCCCGGTTCATCGAAGTCGTCAGCGCCCGGCATCCCGCCAACAGCAAACCAGTGGTGATCGGCAACTGCCAGGCGGGTTGGGCCTTGATGGGGTTGGCAGCCTCCCGGCCGGAGTTGCCGGGGCTGATCATCGTCAATGGCGCGCCGTTGTCCTACTGGGCCGGCGTCAATGGACGCAATCCCATGCGCTACACCGGCGGCTTGCTGGGGGGCGGCTGGATGGCGCGCTTGGGC
>DQGF01000288.1:8071-14208 GCA_003525045.1 Pseudomonas sp.
CGCGCTTGGGCAGTGACCTGGGCAATGACCGTTTCGACGGCACCTGGCTGGTGAGCAATTTCGAAAGCCTCGACCCGGCGCACAGCTGGTGGGGCAAGTACTACCACCTGTTCAGCGAAGTCGACAGCGAGGCCCAGCGTTTTCTGGACTTCGAGCGCTGGTGGGGCAGCCCGACGCTGCTCAACGGCGAAGAAATCGAGATGATTGTCGATGACCTGTTCATCGGCAATCGCTTGTCCGGCGGCCTGGGGCGCAAGAGCAGCGGGCTGGACCTCAAGCGCATCGAAGTGCCGGTGGTGGTGTTCTGCTCCTATGGCGACAACATCACTCCGCCGCAACAGGCGCTGGACTGGATCACCGACGTCTACCCCAGCGATCTCGCCCTGCAACGTGCCGGGCGCACCATCGTTTACCTGCGCCATGCCAGCATCGGGCACCTGGGCATCTTCGTGTCCGGTGAAGTGGCCCGGCGCGAGCACCGGGAACTGCTCGGTGCGGTCGACACCATCAACGCCTTGCCGGCCGGACTGTATGAAATGTTGATCGAAGACCTGCCAGAAAACTCGGCAACACCCTATGCCGTGCGTTTCGAACCGCGGCGGATCGCCGACATTCATGGCGACGAGCCGCCGCCCCGTGACGACGATCGCGAATTCGCCCTGGTCGAACGCGCTTCCGCCCTCAACAACAGCCTGTACGACGGCTTCATACGCCCATGGTTGCGGCAGTGGATCAACGAACCGGGCGCCGAACTGATCCGCCGCTCGCACCCCTTCCATCAACAGCAAGTGATGTGGAGCAGCTTGAACCCGGCCTTGTGGTGGCTGTCCGCCAGTGCCTCCCAGGTGAGCAAGGATCGTCACCCTGCCACCCCGGACAACCCTCTCCTGGCATGGCAGGCGTTGTTCTCCAACCAGATTCAGGACGCCCTGGACGGTTACCGCGATCTGCGCGATGCCACCCAGGAGCTGTGTTTCTACGGTATCTATGGCGTATTGAACAGCCTCACCGGTAATGCTCCCGGACGAAATCTGCAGGCACATGCCGAGCAGCACGACAAGCTCGTGATCGAACGCCTGCAGGATGCCCTGCCCCTGGGCGGCTTGATGGAAGCCTTGATCCGCATCCTGTTTCTGCTGGGCCGCGACAGCAACGAGCCCGGCCAGCAAAGCGTCGAGAAACTGATCCGGCAATTGCAGGTGCCGCTGCAGGATTCCCCTGCCGGGCCACTTGACCTGCGCGAATCCCTGAGCCTGCAGAAATTGCTGGTCGCTACCCATCCGCAGCAAAGCGCGCAAAGCCTGCCCTTGATGCTGCCCGAGCCCGAAGAACGTCAGCAAGTGCTGGCAGCCGTGGCCAATCTGCTGCCGGAACTGCTGACCAACGACGGGGTTGAAAATCCATTCTGGCGTGAGCTGCACACGCTGCTCGATGTCCCTTTGCCCGCTTTCAACGCGACCCAAGCGTTGAGTGAAGCCGAAGCCGTCAAGCAGGAAATACCGGTGGTAACACCTGAGCCGATTAAACAAAAAGCTCCCGTGGTCACACCACAGCCAGTCAAGCAAAAAGATCCCGTGGCAACACCTGAGCCGGTCAAGCAAAAAGCTGCAGATGTAACACCTCAGCCAGCCGAGCAAAAAGTTCCCGTGGTCACACCGCAGCCTGTCAAGCAAAAAGACCCGGTGACGACGCCTGAGCCGATCAAGCAGGAAGTCCCGGTCGTAACGCCTGAGCCGATTCCTTCGAAGCCGACCGAGCCAAAAGTCCCGGTAGTGCTGCCTAAGCCCATCGCCAAGGCCGTGAGTCCGGTACGCGCCTCTGCCAAGGGCAAAAAAGGCCCGAAGAAACCTCCGGCTAAATGACGCTGAATCGCTGACGAGCGCCGCGTCACACCGACGCGGCTGCCTCGATTGCGAACGATTCATCGGCCCGATACTGTCCGGGTGTCATGCCGAACCAGCGGCTGCAGGCTTTGTTGAAGCTGCTGTGGTCATGAAAACCAAGGAGATACGCCACATGCTTCATGTTGAAGTGAGAATGGCGCAGGTAGAAATCGGCCAGTTGCCGACGCACAGCGTTCTGCACGTCCTTGAATTGGGTCCCGTCCTTTTCCAGGGCGCGTTGCAGGGAGCGCTTGCTGAGGTTCAACGCAGCGGCGATCGACTCCATGTCGCATTGCCCCTGGCCATGACTCAAGCGCTCGGTGAGCAGCGCGCGGATTTTGCCGACAATGGAGAAGCCACACAGCAGATCCAGTTGCGCCTCGGCGAAACTGTCATGCAGTACCGCCAACGCCTCGTTGGCCATGCTCAACGGACGCAGAAGTTCCTGGCCGTCAAACAGGATGCTGTCGTAGGCCGAACCAAATTGCAGGTCGCAGCCAAACAGCCGCTGATGCTCGGACGTGTCTTGCGGTTGCGGATAGCTGAACTCCACACTCAGGGGCTGCGGCAGCCTACCGCCACCCAGCCAGCGGCAGAAGCCAAGCAAAGAAGCCAGCCCGGCATCGGCATATTGGCGAGGCTTGATCGAGCCGGACTGTTGATGATCGAGCGAAGCCATTCGGTAGTGTTCCTGCTCCGGGACGAAAAACAGGCTGAAACCGCCGCCGATCAACGGGCTGAACCGCACCAGGCGTTCAAGCGCCCTTTTCAGGTTCAGGCTCGACATCATGGTGTAACCGACAATCTGAAAACTGCCGGGATGAAAATGGCCGTAGGCTTTCAAACCAATGTCCGGATCGCCGCTGGCTCGCGCCGCCAGTTGCCATAGCCGATAGATCACCCTTCGCTCGCACATCGCTCCTGGCGTGTGCGCGATTTTCAAGTCCAGTCCAGCCTCCTGACAAAGGTGGGCGACATCCAGTCCTTCCGCTGACAGCGTATTGACCAGCACATTGGCGTAACCGGAACTCATTCTGTACATGGGCGTCCTCATTGACCTGTGGAACCGAACGTCCTGTCCGGAGCCATTACTGATCTGCGTTGAATCAAATAATAACCGGCGATTCAAATTGAACAATTGATCCCAGTATAGGTACTGCTCATTTTTTGCCGGGAGAAGATAGAAAAAATCTGCATGGCGCCGTTGGACACCAGACAGTCACCTCCCAACACTTCCGCACATCTCGCCAATACCGAACAATCACCCCCCATCTTGCAGCGCAAAATACAAAAGGAAAAGAGTGCATGAAATCGCTTGGTCGTATTGCGTTGGTAACGGGTGGTATGGGTGGCATTGGCACTGCGATAAGCCAGCGCCTGCACAAGGAAGGATTCAAAGTCATCGTCGGCTGCAGCTCTGATTCCGCCCGCAAGAATGAATGGATAGCGAGCCAGCTGGCGGCGGGTTATCAGTTCGAATGCATCTATGGCGACATCACCGATTGGGAGTCGACCCGCAAAGCCTTCGAGATGGCCCGCGAACAATTCGGACAGGTGGATGTGCTGGTCAACAACGCGGGCATTACCCGTGACGCGTCCTTTCGCAAACTCACTCCAGAAGACTGGAATGCCGTGATCGGCACCAACCTCACCGGCATGTTCAATACCACCAAACAGGTGATTGAAGGCATGTTGGCCAAGGGCTGGGGTCGGGTCATCAACATCTCCTCGATCAACGGTCAGCGTGGCCAGTTCGGCCAGACCAACTACAGCGCGGCCAAAGCCGGCATCCATGGCTTCACCATGGCCCTGGCCCGGGAAGTCTCCGGCAAGGGCGTGACCGTCAACACCGTCTCCCCCGGCTATATCCAGACCAGCATGACCGCGGCCATCCGTCCAGACATTCTCGACACCATGATCGCGGCCACACCGGTCGGTCGCCTTGGCCAACCCGAAGAAATCGCCTCGATCGTCGCCTGGCTGGCGTCCGATGAGTCGGGCTACAGCACCGGCGCCGACTTCTCGGTCAATGGCGGCATGAACATGCAGTAGGCCTGTCAGGGCATGGATGCCCTGCTCCCGCTCGACCCAATCCTGATGAGGTTTTTGCATGAACGAAGTCGTAATCGTTGCCGCTACGCGTACCGCCATTGGCAGTTTTCAAGGTTCACTGTCCGCCATTCCAGCCACTGAACTGGGCGCGGCGGTGATTCGTCGCCTGCTCGAACAGACCGGTATCGATGCCGCGCAGATCGATGAAGTCATCCTCGGCCAGGTGCTGACCGCAGGCTCCGGGCAGAACCCGGCACGCCAGTCGGCGATCAAGGCCGGCCTGCCCCATACCGTCCCGGCCCTGACCCTGAATAAAGTCTGCGGCTCCGGCCTCAAGGCGGTCCAGCTCGCGGTCCAGGCGATCCGTTGCGGCGACGCCGAACTGGTGATTGCCGGTGGTCAGGAAAACATGAGCCTGGCCCCCTATGTGCTGCCCAAGGCGCGCACCGGCCTGCGCCTGGGTCATGCGCAACTGCAGGACAGCGTGATTCAAGATGGTTTGTGGGACGCCTTCAACGACTACCACATGGGCATCACCGCCGAGAACCTGGCGAGCAAGTACGAGCTCAGTCGCGAAGATCAGGACGCCTTCGCGGCGGCCTCGCAACAGAAAGCCTCAGCAGCGATCGAGGCCGGTTATTTCAAGGCTGAAATCACCCCGATCCTGATTCCCCAGCGCAAGGGCGATCCGCTGGTCTTCGACACCGACGAACAACCGCGCCCGGACAGCACGCTCCAGGCTTTGGGCAACCTCAAGCCCGCGTTCCAGAAAACCGGCAGCGTCACCGCCGGCAACTCGTCGACCCTCAACGATGGCGCCGCCGTGCTGCTGCTGGCCAGCGCCGCCAAGGCCCAGGCCCTCGGCTTGCCAGTACTGGCGCGCATCAAGGCCTATGCCAGTGCTGGCGTCGATCCGTCGATCATGGGCATCGGCCCGGTGCCTGCCACCCGCCTGGTCCTGACCAAGGCCGGCTGGAACCTGGACGAACTGGACCTGATCGAAGCCAACGAAGCGTTCGCCGCGCAGTCACTGGCCGTCAGCAAGGAACTGGGCTGGGACATGAACAAGGTCAACGTCAACGGTGGCGCGATTGCCCTCGGCCATCCGATCGGCGCATCGGGCGCGCGGATCCTGGTGTCGCTGGTGCATGAGCTGATTCGTCGCGACGGCAAAAAAGGCCTGGCTACCTTGTGCATCGGTGGCGGCCAGGGCGTCAGCCTGGTCATCGAGCGCTAGACACACCGAACTGCTTGCTTGGCTGCAGCCGCGGCGCCGAAGTCCGGCGCCGTGGTTTTTTTCTGTCTGGTTTTTTTCATGTGGGCAAGGAGTTCCATGGACAATAACGCACACACTTTCAACACCTTCTGGTCAGGCCAGGTTCCGTTCATTGCCTCCTTTGCAGTGCAACAATTACGTCTGTGGGTCGCCACCAACCCCTGGTTCACCGGTCAGGACCACAACGCTTGGTTCGATGTGCCACGCAGCACCCTGGACAGCCTTCAGTCGGACTATCAGCAACAATGGGCCGAGCTCGGCCAGCGTTTGCTCACCGGTCAGTCCTTTTCGTTCGACGACCGACGGTTTGCCAGCGGTAACTGGAGCCAGCCGTTGTTTGGTTCCCTCGCCGCGTTTTACCTGCTCAATGCCGGTTTCCTGCTGAAACTGCTCGATCAGCTGCCGATCAACGACAAGAAACCACGCCAGCGTCTGCTGTATCTGGTGGAGCAAGCCATCGCCGCCGCTGCCCCGAGCAACTTCCTGGCCAGTAACCCCGATGCGCTGCAACGGGTCGTCGATACCCAGGGCAGCAGCCTGCTCACCGGCCTGATGCATCTGGCCAGCGACCTGCAGGAAGGCAAGATGCGCCAGTGCGACGCCGGTGCGTTCAAGGTGGGGGTCGACCTGGCCAACACCCCCGGCGAAGTGGTCTTCGAGAACGAACTGTTCCAGCTGATCCAGTACTATCCGCAAAGCGAAACCCAATACCGGCGCCCGGTGTTTATCGTTCCGCCGGCGATCAACAAGTACTACATCCTCGACCTGCGCCCGGACAACTCGATGGTTCGCCATCTGTTGCAGCAAGGCCACCCGGTGTTCCTGATGTCCTGGCGCAACTTCGACCAGGCACACGCCGGCACCACCTGGGATGACCTGGTCGAAACCGGCATTATCAAAGGTCTGCAGGTGACCCGAGAGATCAG
>DQGF01000058.1 GCA_003525045.1 Pseudomonas sp.
GAGCAAGCTCGCTCCCACAGGGAATCGCGGTGTCAGATGTTCTGGCGATCGCCTTTCGGATCGAAGAACACCGAAGAAACGATTTCCGCCTCGATCACGCTGCCATCCGCCAGCGGTGCGAACACACGCTCACCGATACGCTTCAAGCCGCCTTTGACCACACCCATCGCAAACGAATAGCCGAGGGAGTTGTGCAGGTAGCTCGACGTCACGTGACCGACCATGCTCATCGGGATCGCCTGCTTGGTGTTGAACACCAGCTGTGCACCTTCAGGCAGCCATTTGGTCGGATCGATCGGCTTCAGGCCCACCAACTGCTTGCGTTGATCCCGCACGCAGTCTTCACGGTTCATGCCCCCCCAGCCGATCCACGAGAACGGTTTGGTGCGACCGACACACCAGCCCATGTTCAGGTCGTCCGGGGTCATCGAGCCATCGGTGTCTTGACCGACGATGATGAAACCCTTCTCGGCCCGCAGCACGTGCATGGTTTCGGTGCCGTACGGCGTCAGGTTGTACTTCTTGCCGGCCTCGACGATTTTCTCCAAAACACCCATGGCGTAGTCGGCCTGCACGTTGACTTCGTACGACAGTTCACCGGTAAACGAAATCCGGAATACCCGCGCCGGTACACCACCGACGACACCTTCTTTCCAGGTCATGAACGGGAAGGCTTCATTGCTCAGGTCGATGTCGGTGACTTCGCTGAGCAGCTTGCGGCTGTTCGGCCCGGACAGGGTCATGGTTGCCCAGTGGTCCGTCACGGACGTGAAGTACACCTTCAGGTCTGGCCATTCGGTCTGGTGGTAGATTTCCAGCCATTGCAGTACGCGTGCAGCGCCGCCGGTGGTGGTGGTCATCACGAAATGGTTGTCGGCCAGGCATGCCGTCACGCCGTCGTCGAACACCATGCCGTCTTCTTTGCACATCAGGCCGTAGCGCGCCTTGCCCACGTCGAGCTTGGTCCAGGCGTTGGTGTAGATGCGGTTGAGGAACTCACGCGAATCCGGGCCCTGGATGTCGATCTTGCCCAGGGTCGAAGCGTCCAGCAGGCCGACGCTGTCGCGCACGGCTTTGCATTCGCGCTTGACCGCGGCGTGCAGGCCTTCACCGTTTTTCGGGAAGTACCACGGACGTTTCCACTGACCGACGTCTTCGAATTCGGCGCCATTCTTCACGTGCCAGTGATGCAGCGCGGTGAAGCGAACCGGCTCGAAGATGTGCCCACAGTGACGACCGGCCACGGCGCCGAAGGTCACCGGCGTGTAGTTCGGGCGGAACATGGTGGTGCCCATCTGCGGGATGGTCACGTTCAGCGAACGGGCCGCGATGGCCAGGCCGTTGACGTTGCCGAGCTTGCCCTGGTCAGTGCCGAAGCCCAGTGCGGTGTAGCGTTTGACGTGCTCGACCGACTCGAAGCCTTCGCGGGTCGCCAGTTCGATGCCGCCGGCGGTGACGTCGTTCTGGAAGTCGACGAATTGCTTCGGTGCACGCGCCGAGTTCTTTTCATGAGGCACCTGGAACAGCGCCAAAGTCGGTTCTTCCAGACGGCTCAGGGCTTTCGGCAGAGTGCCTTCGACCACGCTGAAACCGGCTTCGCTGGCCGCGCGAGCGCCGCCTTCGAAACCATCGGCCAGGGAATCGCCGAGACCGTAGACGCCGTTGATGCCACCGACGCACACGCGTTTCTGCGGTGCTTCGCCCGGTACGAAACCGAGGATGTCTTCGCGCCAGATCGGCTTGCCGCCCAGGTGCGATGCCAGGTGAACCACCGGGCTGTAACCGCCGGAACTGACGACCAGGTCGCAGTCAAGCCACTCACCAGGACTGGTCACGGCGTGTGCTTTGACATCGATCGCGGCCACGCGAGCAGCGGTCACGCGCTTGGTGCCGCGGGCCTCGATCACGGCGCTGCCGGTCAGGATGCGAATGCCTTTGGCGCGAGCTTCTTCCACCAGTGCACCGCGCGGGTTGCTGCGGGCATCGGCAATCGCCACGACTTGCAGGCTGGCGTCCAGCCAATCCAGCGCTACGCGGTAGGCGTGATCGTTGTTGGTGCTCAGGACAAGCTTCTTGCCCGGTGCCACGCCGTAGCGACGAACGTAAGTCGAGACAGCGCCGGCGAGCATGTTGCCCGGCACGTCGTTGTTGCCGTAGACCAATGGACGCTCGTGAGCGCCGGTCGCCAGCACCACACGCTTGGCGCGAACCCGGTGAATGCGCTGACGCACCTGACCAATCGGGGCGCGGTCGCCGAGGTGATCGGTCAGGCGCTCGTGAATGGTCAGGAAGTTATGGTCGTGGTAACCGTTGACCGTGGCGCGCGGCAACAGCAGCACGTCCGGGGTGTCTTTGAGTTCGGCGATGACGCTGGCGACCCATTCGCTGGCAGGCTTGCCGTCGAGGCTTTCACGGGAATCGAGCAGGCTGCCGCCGAACTCTTCCTGCTCATCGGCGAGGATCACGCGGGCACCGCTGCGAGCGGCCGCCAGTGCAGCGGCCAGGCCAGCAGGGCCACCGCCAACGATCAGCACGTCGCAGTGCTGGTTCATGTAGTCGTAGGTGTCCGGATCGTTCTCGGTCGGCGAGCGGCCAAGACCGGCGGCCTTACGAATGTACTTTTCGTAAGTCATCCAGAACGATTGCGGGTACATGAAGGTTTTGTAGTAGAAGCCCGGCGGCATCAGCTTGCCGCCGACCTTACCGAGAATCCCCATCATGTCGTTGTTCACGCTCGGCCAGCCGTTGGTGCTGGTAGCGACCAGACCTTGATACAGCGCTTGCTGCGTGGCGCGCACGTTCGGGATCTGCGTGGCTTCGGTCGCGCCGATTTGCAGCACGGCGTTCGGTTCTTCGGCACCGGCGGCGAAGATGCCGCGTGGACGAGAATACTTGAAGCTGCGACCGATGATATCCACACCGTTGGCAATCAAGGCGGCGGCCAGGGAATCGCCTTCGAAGCCTTTATAAGTCTGGCCGTTGAAGGTGAAGCTCAGCACTTTGTTGCGGTCGATCCGTCCGCCGTTGGACAGGCGATTGATCTGGCTCATACCTTCTCTCCCAGAGCCGTGGCGGCCGCTTTCGGGCTCTCGGTCTTGTCGGTGAATTGTGGCTTGGTGCCGATCTTGTAGGTTTCGAGAATCTCGTAGGTCACGGTGTTGCGCGTCACGTTGAAGTACTGACGGCAGCCGGCGACGTGATCCCACAGTTCGTGGTGCAGACCGCGAGGGTTATCGCGGAAGAACATGTAGTCGCCCCACTCCTCGTCGGTGCAGCTGGTCGGGTCCAGTGGACGCGGGATATGCGCCTGGCCGGATGCGTGGAATTCCTCTTCGGAGCGCAGTTCGCCACAGTGAGGACAGAAGATATGCAACATAGGGATTTCTCCTGTTAGTGGGCGACTGCTGCAGCGCCGTGTTCGTCGATCAACGCACCGTTGTGGAAACGGTCGATGGAGAAAGGTGCAGCCAATGGGTGCATTTCACCCTTGGCCAGGCTCGCGGCAAATACGTTGCCCGAGCCAGGTGTGGCCTTGAAGCCACCGGTGCCCCAACCGCAGTTGAAGAACATGTTCGGAACCGGCGTCTTCGAGATGATCGGGCACGCATCCGGCGTGGTGTCGACGATGCCGCCCCACTGACGGTTCATGCGTACGCGCGACAGCACCGGGAACATCTCGACGATGGCCTGAATGGTGTGCTCGATCACCGGATACGAACCACGCTGGCCGTAGCCGTTGTAGCCGTCGATACCGGCGCCGATCACCAGGTCGCCCTTGTCGGACTGGCTGATGTAACCGTGCACGGCATTGGACATGATCACGCTGTCGATAATCGGCTTGATCGGCTCGGACACCAGCGCTTGCAGCGGGTGGGATTCGATCGGCAGACGGAAACCGGCGAGTTTGGCCATGTGCCCGGAGTTACCGGCAGTGACCACGCCGACGCGCTTGGCGCCGATGAAGCCCTTGTTGGTTTCAACGCCGATGCACACGCCGTTTTCCTTGCGGAAACCGATCACTTCGGTCTGCTGGATCAGGTCCACGCCCAAGGCATCGGCGGCACGGGCAAAGCCCCAGGCCACGGCATCGTGACGGGCCACGCCGCCGCGACGCTGAACGGTTGCGCCCATCACCGGGTAGCGGGTGTTCTTCGAGCAGTCGAGGTACGGAATCTCGTCGGCCACTTGCTTGGCATCGAGCAGTTCGCCGTCCACGCCGTTGAGGCGGTTGGCGCTGACCCGACGCTCGGAATCACGAATGTCCTGCAGCGTGTGGCACAGGTTGTAGACGCCGCGCTGGGAGAACATCACGTTGTAGTTCAGGTCCTGGGACAGGCCTTCCCACAGTTTCATCGCGTGTTCGTACAGGTGCGCCGACTCGTCCCACAGGTAGTTGGAGCGAACGATGGTGGTGTTGCGCGCGGTGTTACCGCCGCCCAGCCAGCCTTTTTCGACCACGGCCACGTTGGTGATGCCGTGCTCTTTGGCCAGGTAGTAGGCGGTCGCCAGACCATGCCCGCCACCGCCGACGATGACCACGTCATAGACCTTTTTAGGGGTCGGCGTGCGCCACATTTTCTGCCAGTTTTCGTGATGGCTGAGGGAGTGTTTGAAGAGGCCGAAGCCTGAGTAGCGTTGCATAGTCATTTACTCCAAAACCGCGCTCAGCGATAAACCGGGAAGTCCGCGCACAGTGCCGACACTTGCTCCGCGACATTGGCCTCTACATCGGCGTCGCCGAGGTTGTCGAGGATGTCGCAGATCCAGCCGGCAAGCGTGACGCACTGGGTCACCTTGAAGCCGCGCGTAGTCACCGCCGGGGTGCCAATGCGCAGGCCGGAGGTTACGAACGGCGACTGTGGATCATTCGGGACCGCGTTCTTGTTTACGGTGATGTGGGCGCGACCGAGTGCTGCATCCGCCTCTTTGCCGGTGAGGCCCTGACGGATCAGGCTGACCAGGAACAGGTGGTTATCGGTGCCGCCGGACACTACATCGTAGCCGCGTTTGATAAACACGCCGGCCATGGCCTGGGCGTTGTCGATCACTTGTTGTTGGTAGGCCTTGAAACCTGGCTCCAAAGCTTCCTTGAAGCACACCGCCTTGCCGGCGATCACGTGCATCAGCGGGCCGCCCTGACCACCAGGGAATACGGCAGCATTGAGTTTCTTTTCCAGCTCTTCGTTGGCCTTGGCCAGGATCAGACCGCCACGTGGACCGCGCAGGGTTTTGTGGGTGGTGGTGGTGACCACGTCGGCGTATGGCAGCGGGTTCGGGTACAGACCGGCAGCGACCAGACCGGCAACGTGAGCCATATCAACAAAGAGATAAGCGCCGACTTTGTCAGCGATCTGACGGAAGCGCGGGAAGTCCAGGGTCTTCGAGTAAGCGGAGAACCCGGCGATGATCATTTTCGGCTTGTGCTCGACCGCCATGCGCTCGACTTCGTCGTAGTCGATCAGGCCGGTGGCGGTGTCGATACCGTACTGTACGGCGTTATAGAGCTTGCCGGAGAAGCTGACTTTGGCGCCGTGGGTCAGGTGACCGCCGTGGGCCAGGCTCATGCCCAGCACGGTGTCGCCAGCTTGCAACAGCGCAAGGAATACTGCGGCGTTGGCCTGGCTGCCGGAGTGCGGCTGCACGTTGGCGTAGTCGGCACCGAACAGTTGCTTGGCGCGTTCGATGGCCAGCGCTTCAACCTTGTCGACGTGCTCGCAGCCACCGTAGTAGCGCTTGCCCGG
>DQGF01000610.1:0-162 GCA_003525045.1 Pseudomonas sp.
CTCCCACAGTTTTGGATGGTGTACACCCGGCAATCCGAGTGCTCGCACAACAGCGGCAAAGAATGTTAGCGTGCTTGGCATTCACTCAAGCCCGACGAGCCATCCTCCCATGAAAAAGACCGTCCTCGCCTTCAGCCGTGTCACCCCCGAAATGATCGAACG
>DQGF01000610.1:410-4174 GCA_003525045.1 Pseudomonas sp.
GCCCGAGAGCCCTCCTCCCATGAAAAAGACCGTACTCGCCTTCAGCCGCGTCACCCCCGAAATGATCGAACGCCTCAAGCAAGACTTCGACGTTATCGTGCCGAATCCGAAAAACGGCGACATCAACGCCCAATTCAACGAAGCCCTGCCCCACGCCCACGGTCTCATCGGCGTCGGTCGCAAACTCGGTCGAGCACAGCTGGAAAACGCCGCCAAACTGGAAGTCGTCTCCAGTGTCTCGGTCGGCTACGACAACTACGATGTTGCCTACTTCAACGAACGCGGGATCATGCTCACCAACACTCCCGACGTCCTCACCGAAAGTACCGCCGACCTGGCCTTCGCCTTGCTCATGAGCAGTGCCCGGCGCGTCGCGGAACTGGACGCCTGGACCAAGGCCGGCCAATGGCAAGCCACCGTCGGCGCGCCGTTATTCGGTTGCGATGTGCACGGCAAGACGCTGGGTATCGTCGGTATGGGCAACATCGGCGCCGCCATTGCCCGTCGCGGGCGCCTGGGCTTCAACATGCCAATCATCTACAGCGGTAACAGCCGCAAGACCGAACTGGAACAGGAACTTGGCGCGCAGTTTCGCAGCCTGGATCAACTGCTGGCAGAAGCCGACTTCGTCTGCCTGGTAGTGCCGCTCAGCGACAAGACCAGACACCTGATCAGTCACCGCGAACTGGCACTGATGAAGCCGAGCGCCATTCTGGTGAACATCGCTCGCGGTCCGGTCGTCGACGAACCGGCCCTGATCGAAGCCCTGCAGAACAATCGTATTCGTGGCGCAGGCCTGGATGTCTATGAGAAAGAACCCCTGGCCGAATCACCGTTGTTCACGCTGAAAAACGCTGTCACCTTGCCGCACATCGGCTCTGCGACCCATGAAACCCGCGAAGCGATGGCCAATCGCGCCTTGAGCAATCTGCGTAGCGCCTTGCTGGGCGAGCGACCGCAGGACCTGGTCAACCCACAGGTCTGGCAGGGCTGAGTGACCCACGGCACGTCTGGATGGACGTGCCATTTCCATAAGGCCGCATGAATGTTCGGCGACTGATCACACCCCTCCTCTTTCGATCCCTCAGTTACTTAGCCTGCCCCACAATAAAAGACATAACTTGCAACTGAGTCCTCGGCAGGTTTATTCACAAACGCTATAAACTTCAAAAAACCTGGAAGCACTACCAAACGGATATTTGGAGAACACATTGATAAATAAATTTACCGCCGTCTGCGCAATCAGGCGGAGCAAAGTACTGATTGTCTTGATGGCGGCAATGTTCGGTATAGCTACCCTCATCAATAACTTTACCGATTACACGGCATACACCGAGTATATCGGGCGAATCATCAGTATGAGCGATACCGAAGGTAACGATTCCCGACGCTACCGGGCCATTACCTCGACCCTGTTTCACCACCGTTTTTACTGGGCGATCATAACGCTCGAGATCATATTCACGTTCAGTTGTCTGTACGGGACTTATCAGCTTTATCGGAAACTCAATGCGCCGCGCAACGACTTTCACGAGGCCAAAAAGTTCGCCATAGTGGGTTTGACCACCGCTATATTTGTTTACTACATCCTGTATGTCATCCTACTTAACGAATGGTTCGACATGGAGTATTCCGCTCAGCGCAATGCCTTTGCCTGGGCACGCAGCAACATTGATTACATGTTCTTCGCGCTGATATACCTGGCACTGGCAAACGACAAATAAACACTTTTCAGTTCATGCCAACTTGCCCGTCACCGGTTTGCCTTTTGCATCGGGCTTGCGAAAAACCAACACGTTACCCAGCATGACCATCACCAGGCCTGCCAGTGCCGGGGCGGTCCATTGGTACCCCTCGACAAACGCCGACACGTTGAGCGCTACGACCGGGAACAACACCGTGCAATAGGCTGCCCGCTCCGGCCCCATGCGCCCGACCAGCGTCAGGTAGGCGGTAAAACCGATGACCGAACCGGGGATCACCAGATACAACAACGAGCCGATGTAACGGGCGTTCCATTCCATATCGAACGGAATGCCTTTGACCAGGCACCAGACCGAGAGCATCGCCGCGCCATAGGCCATGCCCCAGGCGTTGGTGGTCAGCGGCTTGAGACCGGCCTTCTGCTGCAGGCTCGATAGCATATTGCCGGCCGAAAAGCACAGGGTGCCAAGCAGGGCCAGACCCAGCCCGAGCAAGGTTTCCGGGCTGGCGGTATGGCCGGCGAGTTCAGGCCAGAACAACAGACCGAGCCCGAGCAACCCGAGCGCACCGCCCATCAGTACGTTGCGGGCAATTTTCTGGCCAAAGAACACTCGCGCATTGAAGGCGTTCCACAGCGTGGCGGTGGAAAACACCACCGCCACCAGGCCGCTGGGGATCCACTGGCTGGCGGTGAGGAAGCACATAAAATTGATGCAAAACAGGCACAACCCCTGCGCCACGCAGATCAGATGGCCGCGGCGGTTCATCACTTGCAGCTTGCGACTGAGCAGCAACACCACGAACAGCACCAACGCGGCGAGGCCGAAGCGATAGACAATCGACACGGGGATGGCCACTACACCCAGCTGCCACTTCAGGGCAATCCAGGTGGTGCCCCAGATCAGCACGGTCAGCAAATACAACGAAAGGTTCATGACAAAAGCTCCTCGGTAGAGGCTCAGTGTCCCGCCCCAAGCCTCGCCGCACTTGCATAAACTTGCGCTTTTGTCAGCCGATGGGCTGGCAGGCCAACGTCCACGGAGTAGGATGCAAGGCGTTGGAGAGAAGCGATCATGCCCGCACTGGAATCCCTGCAAGTGTTTCAAGCCCTCAACCGCTCGCCCAATGCTCGCCTCGAGCACAGCGCCGAGCTTGGTGACGGCATGGCTGCGGCCTTGTGGAGCAATCATCACGACGCACAGGACTACGAAGCACCGAGCCACCACACGCTGTCCTGCTACATCGCCGGTGGCACTGGCACCTTTCGCCGCGACCGGCCCGGCACCAAGGGCGGCCCGGACAAGCTGTGCATCCTGCCGGCCGAACATCGGTCAGCCTGGGTAATCAATGGCGACATTCGCCTCGCCCATGTGTATTTCAGCCCTGAGCAGTTTGCCCTCGGCTGCGTCACGCTGCTGGATCGTGAACCGCGCGAACTTCAGTTACGTGAAAGCACCTTCCTCGATGACCCGCAGCAATCGCGACGCTTTCGGCAGTTGATCTCGCTCAATTGGGAGGAGCCTGGCGAACGCCTGCTCACCAGCAGCCTGGCCCATGAGATGCTCAGCCACGTGTTGCTCGGCCAGGTCGGCCTGCGCGAGGGTTTGCGGCTCAAGGGTGGTTTGGCGGCACATCAGCGTCGGCAGTTGGTCGAGTTCATCGACAGTCAGCTGGCCGAGGCCATCAGCCTGGGCCAACTGGCGGCGTTGTGCGCGCTGTCGGAGTATCACTTTGCGCGGATGTTCAGAGAGAGCTTCGGGTTGCCGCCGCATCAGTATGTGTTGGCTCGACGATTGAGCCGGACGCGGGAACTACTGCGCACGACGTTGCAGCCGTTGGGGGACATTGCCTTGGCGTGTGGGTTTGCCAGTGCCAGTCATTTCACCAATCGGTTTCGTCAGGCGCTGGGTGGGACGCCTGGGGAGTATCGGCAGGCGTTTTTGCGGTAGTCCCGAGATTTTCTGCGCCTGTCAGGCCGTCTTCGCGGGCAAGCCTCGCTCCTACAGGATTCGTGTCGCCGCGAAAATCGGGCCCGACCCGAATCCTGTAGGAGCGAGGCT
>DQGF01000610.1:4498-4678 GCA_003525045.1 Pseudomonas sp.
CGCGAAGAACGATAACGCGGACTCTGGTCAAAATTCCAAGGTGCTGGAAAGCGTCACCTGCCGCGAATCCCCCATCGACACAAAGAACCGACTCGCCGCCGACGTGTAGTAAGTGCGATCAAACAGGTTCTTCACATTCAGCTGAAACTTGACCTGCTGCCCTTCGACTTTGGTGTCGTA
>DQGF01000610.1:5003-5340 GCA_003525045.1 Pseudomonas sp.
TGGCGAATGCATCGGCCACGGTGTAGCTCGGCAGGTCGAAATCGTTCACCGCGTTACCCGCTCGCTCCCCCACATACCGCGCGCCCGCGCCGACCCGCAGTTGATCGCCGCCGACAATGGTGCCGAAGTCGTAGACCGCCGACAGCGAGCCGGTGTTTTTGGCGACGTTCTGCAGTTTCTTGCCTTTGTAGGCCGGGTCTTCAGTGACCTCGGCATCGGTGTAGGCATAGCTGCCGATCATGCTCCAGCGATCACTGAGCTGGCCGGTCAAATCCACTTCCAGGCCACGGGAACGCACTTCGCCGGCAGCACTGTAGATCGTCACCGGGCCTTCGGA
>DQGF01000610.1:5650-5891 GCA_003525045.1 Pseudomonas sp.
TTGGCCACCAGCACGTTGCGCTTCTTGATATCGAACAGCGCAACGTTACCGGTCACGCGGCCAGGAATATCAAGCTTGGCCCCCACTTCCCAAGACTTGGCTTCTTCCGGTGCGATGCTGCCGTCGAGCACGGTACTGCTGCCACTGAGCGGAGCGATGGTCGAGTTGGGTTTGAAGGATTCGGTGTAGCTGCCGTAGAACGACAATGCATCGGTGTAGCGATAGACCAGGCCGGCTCGCG
>DQGF01000610.1:6195-8056 GCA_003525045.1 Pseudomonas sp.
CCAGGCCGGCTCGCGGAACCCATTTCTGACCATTGCTGTCGGTGTTGGCCTGGAACGGTACGCCTTTGCCGGCGTACTGGTCGTATTCCTGGAAGCGTGCGCCAGCCACCAGGATCCACTGGTCGGTGAGGTGGATCGAGTCCTGCAGAAACACCGAATCACTGCGCAATTTATCGGTCTGCGCGCTGTCGGCCGGGCTGACTGTAGTGCCTTCGACTTCGTGGCCATAGACCGGGTTGACGTAACTGAAGGTGCTCAAGCTTCTCTGGCGAATCAGGTCTTCGCGGTAGATCTTGCGGTACTCATCATCGACGCCGAACACCAGGTCATGTTGCATGCCCCAGGCATTGACCTTGCCTTCGAGGCTGGCGGTGGTGAAGCGGTCGGTACTGATGGCGTTCTGCGTGCCATCCATGCTCCGGGTCAGCGTGCCTCTGTTGGTGTCGATGGCCGTGATGCGCACCTGGCTGGCATCGTAGGTTTCGCGATTCCAGCTGTAGCCGAAGTGAGCGTTCCAGTCGTCGTTGAGCTCGTGGTCGGCCTCGAAGCGATAAAGGTCCGAGCGCCCTTGCATGTTGTTGAACGGCTCGTCGAGGCGACGATCACGGGAGATGTCCAGCGGATGGTTGTCGCGCGGATCGATGATCGTGCCACGGTCGAACGGGGTCAAAAACTCGCGGTGCTCATAGGCAAACAACAGCTGGGTGCTTTCACCGAACCAGGCCAGGGACGGTGCCACCAGGGTTTCGCGATGGGTGCCGTAATTGCGCCAGTAATCTTCGTCTTCGTGGTCCAGGACCATGCGATAAGCCAGTCCGGAATCGCCCAGCGCACCGGTACTGTCAAGACTGCCACCGCTGCCGTTTTTGCCCTCACCATAGGTCGAGCCGCGCACAGTCACTGCGTTGTACTGCTCAAGCTCGGGTTTCTTGCTGACCATGTTCACCACACCGCCCGGGTCCTGGATGCCGTAAAGCAAGGAGGCCGGGCCCTTGAGCACTTCGACCCGGTCGACGGTGGCGTTGAGGCCACGGCCCTGTACCACCGGCATGCCGTCGCGCATGATCGAGCCGTTGCGGTTGTCGCCAAAGCCGCGGGTCATCACTGAGTCCTGGGTGCTGCCCAACGTATTACCCTGGGTGATGCCGCTGACGTTGGCCAGCGCATCATCCAGATTTCGCGGCGCCTGATCGCGAATGACCTGGGCCGGGATCACGTTGACGGTCTGGGGGATTTCCTGGAGCAAGGCCGAGGAGCGCATCACCGAACTGATGGGCGGCGGCTGATAGCTCATGGTTTGATCCATCACCGAGGTGATGGTGGTCGCGCCCAGGTTCAAGGTGCCTGCGGTCGGCAACGGCTCCAGGACCAGCGTGTGGTCGTCGGTACGACGGAAGGTGAATCCCGAGCCGCTGAGCAATCGCTGCATCGCCTGCTCGGCACTCATCTGCCCGCTGACTGCCGGGGCGATGATGCCGTAGGGCGCCTCATCGGTGTAGACCACGCTGATGCCCGTGGCCCGGCTGAAATCGCTCAAGGCCTGGGGCAGCGGTTTGGCCGCCAGCGCAAAAATGAACTCGGCACGCTGTTGGACAGCGCCGGCCTCCGCCGCCAGCGCCACACTCAACGGCAGCCATGCCAACGCCGAAAAGCTCAAGGCAGAAACACCCAACCATTGTTTGACCGAACCTGACTTTGCCCTGGACTTCATTGCTCATGACCTGTGTAGAACCGCTACGGATGCGAATGACTCGCAGTTTCAGTCACTACACGGATGGCGCTTGGGTTTACCTCACCAGAACGTTGAAATTATTTTTATCGGGGGATGTGGTGTTTGATCTGGCCCCTTCGCGGGCAAGCC
>DQGF01000378.1:0-155 GCA_003525045.1 Pseudomonas sp.
CGTCCGAACGCGACCCGAACCTGCGGCAGCTATGCCTGATTCTCCTGCTCGGTAAACAGGTCACTGAACAGCATGCTCGACAGGTAGCGCTCGCCGGAATCGGGCAGGATCACCACAATCGTCTTGCCCTGCATTTCCGGAGTTTCCGCCAATCG
>DQGF01000378.1:499-676 GCA_003525045.1 Pseudomonas sp.
ACCGCTACAGCCATCGCCGCGCCACAGGAGATCCCGGATAAAATTCCTTCTTCCTGCATCAAACGCAGGGCCATGGCCTTGGATTCTTCATCGCTGACCAGTTCGACCCGATCGACCATCGACAGGTCCAGATTCTTCGGCACGAAACCGGCGCCGATACCCTGGATCTTGTGCGGG
>DQGF01000378.1:984-1368 GCA_003525045.1 Pseudomonas sp.
CGATACCCTGGATCTTGTGCGGGCTCGGTTTGATCTCTTCCCCGGCTAGCGCCTGAGTGATGACCGGCGACGACACGGGCTCCACCGCCACCGAAATGATCGGTTTGCCCTGGGTATTCTTGATATACCGCGAAACCCCGGTAATGGTTCCACCTGTTCCGACACCAGCCACCAGTACATCGACCGCACCATCGGTATCGTTCCAGATTTCCGGGCCGGTGGTTTTCTCGTGAATGGCCGGGTTGGCCGGGTTGTCGAACTGCGCCGGCATGAAATAGGCCGACGGATCGCTGGCAACTATTTCAGTAGCCTTCTCTATCGCACCCTTCATACCCTTGGCCGGTTCGGTCAAGACCAGCTCGGCGCCGAGTGCCTTGAGCACTT
>DQGF01000378.1:1651-1786 GCA_003525045.1 Pseudomonas sp.
CAGCTCGGCACCGAGTGCCTTGAGCACTTTGCGTCGCTCGATACTCATGGATGCCGGCATGGTCAGCGTCAACTTGTAACCACGCGCCGCGGCAACAAACGCGAGGCCGATACCGGTATTGCCGGAGGTCGGCTC
>DQGF01000378.1:2089-3681 GCA_003525045.1 Pseudomonas sp.
TTGCCGGAGGTCGGCTCGACGATGGTCATGCCAGCCTTGAGTTTGCCGGTGCTTTCGGCGTCCCAGATCATGTTCGCGCCGATTCGGCACTTGACTGAATAACCAGGGTTGCGCCCTTCGATCTTGGCCAGGATGGTTACGCCGCGCGGGGCGATGCGGTTGATCTGCACCAGCGGCGTGTTGCCGATGGAATGGGCGTTGTCAGCGAAAATACGGCTCATGGCTGGGTCCTTGTACAGCATTGAATAAGCCCTCCAAGGTAAGCCTGTTGCTCGTGGTCGTCCAGTCAGTCGAACGTCCGGTTACAACAGCAGTCAATGGCTTTACATCGCCAGAGATTTGCCATCATGAAACGGAGATACCGTTGGCCCCTGTGGATCCTGGGCGGCCTGGTCGTGCTGCTGATTGCCCTGCATTTTGCCCTGCCCTATATGGTGCGCAACTACCTGAACGACAAACTGGCGGACATGGGCGATTACCGTGGCCAAATCGTTGATGTGGACCTGGCCCTGTGGCGCGGCGCCTACAAAATCAACGGCCTGAAAATCGTCAAGGTCGACGGCAAGGTCCCGGTGCCCTTCGTCGACGCCCCGCTGATCGACCTCTCCGTCAGCTGGCACTCGCTCTGGTATGACCACGCGGTGGTGGCCGAGGTGCAGTTCATCAATCCCGAAGTCAACTTCGTCGATGGCGGCGCCAACAAGCAAAACTCTCAGACCGGCCAGGGTACGGACTGGCGAGCGCAACTGGGCAAGTTGCTGCCGATCACCCTGAACGAGGTGCGCATCAACGACGGCAAGATCAGCTTTCGAAACTTCAATTCCAAACCACCCGTCAACATGAATGCCACCCAGGTCGACGCCAGTATCTATAACCTGACCAACGTGGTCGACACCGAAGGAAAACGCGACGCTCGCTTCGAAGGCAAGGCGTTGTTACTGGGACATGCGCCATTGGAAACCACCGCAACGTTCGACCCGCTGAGCAATTTCGAAGACTTCGAATTCCGGCTGCGCGCAAGGGGCATCGAACTCAAACGCATGAACGACTTCGCTTCGGCCTATGGCAAGTTCGATTTCAACGGCGGTCACGGTGACGTGGTGATTGAGGCGCAGGCCAAAAAAGCTCAATTGACGGGTTACATCAAACCGCTGTTGAAGGACGTCGACGTGTTCAATTGGCAGCAGGACGTAGAGAACAAGGACAAAGGAATATTCCGCTCCATCTGGGAGGCCATCGTCGGCGGCTCCGAAACCGTACTGAAAAATCAGGGCAAGAATCAGTTTGCGACACGCGTGGAGCTGAGCGGCAATGTGCATCGGCAGGATATCAGCGCGTTTCAGGCTTTCTTGCAGATTTTACGTAATGGTTTCGTTCAGGCGTTCAATGCCCGGTATGAGCGGCCGAAGCCCGATGAGGGTTAAGGTTTGCGCGTGACGGTATAGCGACCGGTTTCTTCGGCTGCGCGTGCGACGCTCGATTGCTGCTGCAAGAAGTCCCATCCCAGACAGGCCAGTGCCAACGATCGCGGCACTGCTTCACGGCCACTGCTGTAGCGGGTGATGCTTAGGGCACTGATGCCCAGCGCCTCG
>DQGF01000593.1:0-5098 GCA_003525045.1 Pseudomonas sp.
CATCAGCACAGTGCCGAGGTAATCGATGATCGGTTTGCGTTGCGGCATCGGCAGCCCCATCAGGGTGTGATTGGCCACCAGCCACGCACCCAGGCCCAGCGGCAAATTGATCAGGAACACCCAGCGCCATGACAGGTATTCAGTCATGTAGCCACCGAGCACTGGACCGGCGACGCTGGCCACCGCGTACATGCCGCTGAAATAGCCCTGATAGCGACCGCGTTCCCGAGGCGGCACGATGTCGCCGATGATCGCCTGGCTGACCGAAATCATCCCGCCGGCACCAATGCCTTGAAAAATCCGTGCCAGGACCAGCTGCTCCATGCTCTGGGCCATGCCGCAGAACAACGAAGCCAGGGTGAACAAGCCCATGCCGAACAGCATCAACTTGCGACGGCCGTACAGATCGCCCAATTTGCCGTAGATCGGCACTGCCACCGTCATCGCCACCATGTAGCCGGAAATGACCCAGGCCAGCAGGCTGACGTCCTTGAATTGCGCGGAGATGGCCGGCATCGAAACGGCGACGATGGTCTGGTCCAGCGCGCCCAGAAAGATCGCCAGCATCAGGGCGATCAGCACGCTGCGAATGGCCGGTTTGGGCGTCTCAGGCTGGTTGAGATTGGTCACGATAAACCTGCGGGCAGTGATTGACCCGCCAGAGGCAAGGCGAGCGGGGATGCTCGCCAGTGTAAGTCGGTAGCAGGCTATTCGATAGCCTCATAAGGAAGGCCGACGTAATTTTCTGCAATAGTTTTCGACCGGCTTCGGAATCGACAAAGTACTCGAGTTCCGACTGAAGCTTCACTTGACCAGGGCCGGTGAATGAATTTTATGGATCGAGTGCTTGCAATTTTCACTTGAGAGTCTGTCAATTGAAGGTGAAAACTGAGCCGATAGCTGTACATTCTGCCAATCGGTGCGATTATCGCCCGCCTACCCCTGAGGCCTGGATTGAAGTGATGAACAAGCCTGACCTGCCTTCGATTCCAGTGTTCAAGCTCTACGGTGAAAGCCTGGACTGGCCGACCCCGGACTTGTTGCACTGCGAAACCATTTCCAAACGCAGCCGCGAACATCAATGGGAAATCAAACCCCACCGACACGCTGATTTATGCCAGTTACTCTTCGTATTCAAAGGTCAGGCCGAGCTTGAAATCGAAGGCCAACGTACGCAATTGACGGAACCGGCAATCCAGATCCTGCCTCCATTATCAGTGCACGGCTTTCGCTTTTCCGAGGACGTCGAAGGGTTTGTGGTAACCCTGGCTGCGCCGCTGGTCGCCCATCTCCAGGCGCAACTGGGCAACTCGGTGAATGCCCTGGCCCAGGCCGAAAGTTATCCCGCCGGCAAGGACGGCGAGTACCTCAACAGCCTGTTCTTTGCACTGCAAAACGAGTACACCGGCCATCAACCGGCTCGGGAAATGCTCATGCATTCGTTGGTCAGCGTGATCATGGTCTGGGTCAGCCGTCAGGTGATTCAGCGCCGCTGCGCCAGTCAGCGTCCACAGCGTGCCCGGGAATACCTCAACGGTTTTATCCAGCTGGTGGAAGAAACCTACCGCCAGCATGTCAAGGTCGAAGACCTGGCGCATCGGCTGGGGATTTCAGTGTCCCACCTCAACGGCACGTGCCGTGAGCTGGCGGGGCAACCGGCGCTGCAGATCATGCACGAGCGTCAGTTGCTGGAGGCCAAGCGCTTGCTGACCTACACCAGCATGACCATTTATGAAATGTCCGAGGTGTTGGGCTTTTCCGATCCGACCAACTTCACGCGCCTGTTTCGACGTCGGGTGGGGATCTCGCCCAAGGCATTTCGCGACCGCTTGAAGGCCGATCAGGACAGCGAGGCCTGACCCCCTTCGTCAGCGAAGGGCGTTGAGGGTCGCGTTGTGGGGAATGCAGCGCTCGAAGTTGCAACTCGCATATTCACGGGGCAGTTGTCGCAACTGCTCGACCCTCCAGGCGGCCGTGCCATACAGCGCAAGCGTGGCCGCGCAGGCGATGAAAATCGCGAGGTATCTTCTTGTTTTGATGTTCATGGCGTTGACCTCTGAACGAATACCCTTCAGCACTCCTTTGAGCATAGGTCAGTACCGGTGAGATGCCAGCGAAGCGGCTTTCGCATGTATCCCGGTATTCAGAACACTGATATCGCCCTTGTGGGAGCGAGCCTGCTCGCGAAAGCAATTATTCATTCAATACAGATGTCGACTGACCCACCGCATTCGCGAGCAGGCTCGCTCCCACAGGGTTGCGCGCCAGGATTTTCACGCTTACCGGCTTTGGGCCTGCCCCACCAACCACCCCATCAACTCACGCAACTTCGGCGAAGGCCCGGGTTTCTCAGGGAAAACCAGGTAATACGCCAACCCGGTCTTCACCTTCAATTCGAATGGCATGACCAGCCGCCCGGCACTCAGGTCATCGCCAATCAACGACCAATCACCAATCGCAACTCCTGTTCCCTGAGACGCCATCGACATTGCCAGGTCCAGCGTTTCGAAATGCTGGCCCTTGCCGACATTGCTCAGATGAATATCCGCAGCTTTTAACCAGGCGTTCCAGTCGCGTTCATCACGGGTAGGGTGCAGCAGCAAGTGTTGTTGCAAATCTGCAGGTGTCTGCAAGGCCGTCGGCCCTTCCAGCATCGGTCGTGAACACACCGGCGTCAGTTGCTCATCGAACAGGTGATAAGAGGCCAGCGCACTGTCCGGCGGTGCACCGTACATCACCGCCGCATCGAACTGTTCGCGATGAAAATCCACGCCATGCTTGACCGTGGTGGTCAGTTCCACTGGCACATCCGGACGTTCCCGTTGCCACTGCAACAGCCGCGGTAACAACCAGCGCATGACGCAGGTCGGGGCCTTGAGTTGCAGGGTTTCGCGCTTCTCGCCGATCTGCTCCACCGCCTCGTCGATCAAGCCGAAAATCTGCTGGACCCGTGGCAGCCACTCACGTCCTTCGGCGGTCAGGTCCAGGCCGCGAGCCTGGCGAATGAACAGGTCGTAGCCCAGATGATCTTCCAGCCCGGCGATCTGCCGGCTCACCGCACCTTGGGTGATGTACAGCTGCTCGGCGGCCCGGGTGAAGTTGCAGCACTGCGCGGTGATCAGAAAAGTGTGCAGCGCCGACAGGGGAGGCAGTCGTTTCATTGGGATCCAAGGTATGACGTGAGGACATGGCTAGTATGATTTTTTATCCATTGTTACGGCTACGTGTCGCCCGTTCCAATGAGGCCATCCCTGGACCTGCCCATTCATCATAAACACTGCGCAGGCCCGGCGTCTCAAACGAACAAGAAGGGCAATGACATGGCGACGTGCGGCGAAGTATTGGTCAAGTTACTCGAAGATTACGCTGTCGAGCAGGTGTTCGGCATTCCCGGGGTTCACACCGTGGAGCTGTATCGCGGGCTGGCCCGTTCGAGTATCAACCACGTCACTCCGCGTCACGAACAGGGCGCCGGTTTCATGGCCGACGGCTATGCTCGCACCAGCGGCAAGCCAGGTGTGTGCTTTATCATCACCGGCCCGGGCATGACCAACATCACCACCGCCATGGGTCAGGCCTACGCCGATTCGATCCCGATGCTGGTGATCTCCAGCGTACAGACCCGCAACCAGTTGGGCGGTGGTCGCGGCAAGCTGCATGAGCTGCCGAACCAGAGCGCGTTGGTCGGCGGTGTTGCGGCGTTCTCCCACACCCTGATGTCGGCGTCTGAGTTGCCGGGTGTGCTGGCGCGTGCCTTTGCGTTGTTCCAGGCCGGTCGTCCGCGTCCGGTTCATATCGAAATTCCGTTGGACGTGCTGGTAGAAGAGGCTGATGACCTGCTCACCAGTCTTCCTGTGAACATCGACCGTGCTGGCGCATCGCCGACTGCGATTTCCCGAATGACCGAGTTGCTGGCGGGTGCCAAACGTCCGCTGATTCTTGCAGGTGGCGGCGCCATCGATGCCGCAGCCGAGCTGACTGAACTGGCCGAATTGCTGGACGCGCCGGTAGCGCTGACCATCAATGCCAAAGGCATGCTCGAATCCAACCATCCACTGCTGATCGGTTCGACCCAGAGCCTGGTCGCCACCCGCGCCCTGGTGGCCGAGGCCGATGTCGTGTTGGCCATCGGCACCGAACTGGCCGAGACCGACTACGACGTGACCTTTGCCGGCGGTTTCGAGATTCCTGGCAAGCTGCTGCGCGTGGACATCGACCCGGACCAGACTGTGCGCAACTATCCACCGCACGTGGCGTTGGTGTCCGACTCCCGTTACGCCGCCCAGGCCTTGCTGAGCGCGCTGTCCCATAAATCGCTGGCCGAGCGCCGCAACGATTGGGGCCAGGTCCGTGCCGCACGCTTGCGCGACGAACTGGCTGCCACCTGGGATGCGCCGACCCTGGCCCAGACCCGCTTCCTCGAAACCGTGCTGCACGAATTGCCGGACGCCGTTTTCGTCGGTGATTCGACCCAGCCGGTGTACACCGGCAACCTGACCTTCAACCCGGAACGTCCGCGTCGCTGGTTCAACTCGTCCACCGGTTACGGCACCCTCGGTTACGCCTTGCCGGCAGCGATTGGCGCCTGGTTGGGCGGCAGCATCGAAAACGGAACACGTGCGCCGGTGGTGTGCCTGATCGGTGACGGCGGCCTGCAATTCACCCTGCCGGAGCTGGCCAGTGCCGTTGAAGCGCGCACCCCGGTGATCGTCCTGCTGTGGAATAACCAGGGCTACGAAGAGATCAAGAAATACATGGTCAACCGTGCCATCGATCCGGTCGGCGTGGACATCTATACCCCGGACTTCATCGGTGTGGCCAAGGCGCTGGGTTGTGCGGCCGAAGCCGTCAACGGTGTCGAGCAACTGCGCAGCGCGCTGCGTGCCGCTGCCGATCGCCAGGGCCCGACCCTGATCGAAATCGATCAGACCCAGTGGATGAAGGCGGTGTCGAAATGAGCTTCCCTACCACGCTCGATGGCTTGTACATCAATGGCCAATGGTCGGCTGGCAATGAACATCTGCGTGTGATCAACCCGGCGACCGAAGCCCTGTTGACCACCGTTAACGGCGGCGATGAAAAAGCTGTTAATCAAGCC
>DQGF01000593.1:5456-5689 GCA_003525045.1 Pseudomonas sp.
GAGCGGGGCGCGATCCTGCGCAAAATCGCGGCGGGCGTGCAGGCCGGTCGCGAGCAGTTGATGCACTTGCAATCGAGCAACAACGGCAAACCGCTGTTTGAAGCGGCCATCGATGTCGACGATGTGATCGCTACGTTCGAGTATTACGCCGGTCTGGCCGAAAGCCTCGACGCTAAACAGGACCGCGCAGTCGAGTTGCCAACCGACGACTTCAGCGCCCGTGTGCGCCGTGA
>DQGF01000168.1:0-1133 GCA_003525045.1 Pseudomonas sp.
CGCTGGGTCGCGAAGCGGCCCCAAAATCTGCAACCGAATTCTGTCAGGTGCACCGCGTCCATCGGTTTTGCGGCTGCTGCGCAGCCGAGCGGGAGCAAGCTCCCTCGCCACAGGTAAGCGTGATCTATAGAGGTCTTTCGTACCATGACCAAAACCATTGCCATCGTGGTCTTCGCCGGCGTCCAGTCCCTGGACGTCACCGGCCCCATGGATGTGTTTTGCGAAGCCAATCGCTTTCTGGCACCGGAAGATCACTACCGACTGGAGGTGATCGGCATCGAGCCCGGGGTGATGGCGTGTTCCAACGGATTGTCACTCAATGCCCATCGGCACTTCAGTGAGGCGCTGGAGGCCTATGACTTGCTGCTGGTGGCCGGTGGGCCGCAGTTGCCGTTCATGAATTTCGGCGCGGTATTCGATGCCTGGCTGCGCGATGCCTGTGCGCTGGCGCAACGGTTTGGCTCGATCTGCAACGGCGCCTTCATGCTCGCCCGGGCCGGCCTGCTCGAGGGGCGAACGGTGACCACCCATTGGGGCGATGCGGCGGCACTGGCAGCGTTATGCCCTTCGACCCAGGTCGAAGCCGATCGCCTGTATGTGCAGGATGGCGAGCTGTACACCTCGGCCGGGGTCACGGCGGGGATCGATTTGTCGTTGTACCTGCTGGGTCGGGACCATGGGCCGGAAGTGGCCCTGAGCGTGGCCAAGCGGCTGGTGGTATTCACCCAGCGCTCGGGTGGGCAATCGCAGTTCAGCCCATTCCTCACGCCTCACGCCGAACCGACTTCGGCGGTGGCGATGGTTCAGCACTATGTGCTGGCCAACCTCACCGGCGACCTGACGATTGCCGACCTGGCCAACGCCGCCAACATGAGTGCCCGCAACTTTTCCCGGGTGTTTGCCAAGGAGGCGAAGATCACCCCGGCGGAATTCGTCGAACGGGCGCGGGTGGATGCAGCGCGGGTGCTGCTTGAGAGTACCCATTCGCCGCTTAAGACTGTGGCCTATCAATGTGGGTTTCGGGATGCCCAGCACATGCGCAGTGTCTTCACTCGCCGGCTCGGGGTGACGCCGCAGCAGTTCAGGGTGAATTTTGCGGCGGTGGTTTGAGCCATGAAGTTGTGTTGCTCTTG
>DQGF01000168.1:1484-5479 GCA_003525045.1 Pseudomonas sp.
CAAGCCTCGCTCCTACGGGTTATATGTTGATAGTGAGATGACTTCTAACCCGTAGGAGCGAGGCTTGCCCGCGAAGGCGTCAGCCCTGGCAACAAAAATCTACTGCGCATTCCGCGCCGGCAACATCTTCAACGTACTCCGTGTATTGGCCATGACTTCTTCATCATTGAGATACGCCTGGAAATACTCCCCTTCGATATACGCCTCGGCCTGGTCGTCAAAGTGCCTGTCAAAAGGCACACCACTCTGGCCAACCGGGTTGACGGTCAGGCTATGGGCAGGGTCGGCGAAGTCGATCAAGCGCCGGGTCGACGGTCCATAGGTCACCGGCCACGGTGCCGGGCCGATTTTGGAGGAGAGGTTGTTCGGTACTTCGTGAGTGCCGGGAGCGGCGAACGGGCCGACGTTGAAGATCCGATCCAGCGGCTTCTGCTGCCCCAGTGGATGGCCATGAGTCAGGGTGTGCGCCTTGCCCCATTGCCATTGCGCGACATCCGCACCCAAGGTGGTCTTGAGGTGAGCGAGGCTCGCTTGCCAGGCAACCTTGACCGTATCGGCGCGGGTTTCCTTGCCGAGGGTGTTGCGGTTGTCCCACCACGGCGAGTCGGCGGCCGCAGCCAGGCGCGCAAGTGCGGCGTCGATCACCCGGGTCGAGAGCAGCGTTTCGAAGAAATCATTGCCAAGCTCATCGTGCATCGACGCGTCAGCCAGGTTGAACAGGAACTGATTGAAGAGCGTGGCGCTGGTGGAATCGAGCGGGTAATCGCCTTGCCACTGCGCCAGTTGCTCCACCAGCTTGAGTTCGGCCGGATCGCTCACCACTTCGCGCAGTACCGGCAACAACGGCGCCAGCAAGCGCGGGCCGTAGGCGGTGGTGGTGCCCAGTTGCAGTTTCTGGCTGGCGTCCAGGTCCCACTTGATGCTTTTGTCGCTGAGCTGGCGATTGAGCTGTTGACCCCGATCGGCCAGGTTGTAGTAGCCGGGAATCTCCATCCCGGTCGGCGATAGCGGCTGGACGTTGGCCGAGACGATATAACCCCGCGCCGGGTTCTCTTCCTGCGGGTTGGCGCTGAACGGGTGGAAGCCTTCCTTGTCCGCTTCGGCGGTGCTGCCGTCGAGAATGAACCACGGACGCACACCCGCCGGACGTTTCGGCAATTGCGCGGCCGCCCACCAGCCGATATCGCCCTTGGCATTGGCCCAGACGATGTTCAGGCCCGGTGCCTGGACCTTGGCGGCGGCACTGCGTGCCTTGACCAGGGTGTCGGCGCGGTTGAGCTGGTAGAAGCCCTCAAGGATCGGATTCTGGCTTTCGAGAAAGCCCCACCACATGGCGATCGGCGTTTTGCCGACGCTGCTGCCCAGTGCATCGTTGACGATCGGACCGTGGGGCGACTGGCGCAGCACCAGCGTTACCGGTGCCTGACCCTTGACCGCAATCTGCTGTTCGCTGCTCACCATGTCGACCCACTTGCCGCGATACCAGACCTGATTCGGGTTGTCTGGATTGACCTTCTCGGCGATCAAGTCCAGGTCGTCGTTCTGGAACATGGTGATGCTCCAGCCGAAATCGCGGTTCATCCCGAGGGACGCGAAGGGCATCAACGCCTGATAGTGACCGTAGAGTTCGAAGCCCGGCGCCGAAAGCTGCGCTTCGTACCACACCGACGGCGCGGAAAAGCGGATATGCGGGTCACCGGCCAACAGCGGCTTGCCGCTTTTGGTGCGACTGCCGGAGACGACCCAGGCGTTGCTGCCCTCGAACTGTGGCAGACCGTTGTCGGCCAGTGCCTGTTCGCTGAGGCGGGCGAGGGCGTTGAGATCTTTCCAGTCGGCGCTGGCGAGGGACGGTACGGCAGCGCCGGGATTTTTTGCGAGCACGCCTTGGGGTTGCCAGTCGAGATCGAAGACGCTCAGGTAGTTGGCACCCAACTGGTCGCGCACATAGGTCAGCAAGGGCTCGGTGCGAAACGCCGCGGCGAAACTGTAGGCCATGTACCCGGCGATGCTGATGGTGTCCTGAGCGGTGAACGGGCGCTTGGCGATGCCCAGTACATCGAACTCCACGGGTTTTGCATGGCTGTCCTGATACTGGTTGATGCCGTCCAGATAGGCTTGCATGGCGATGAAGGTCGGCGACTGTTTGTCCAGGTTCGCCAGGTAGGTTTCAGCGCGTTCGCGTATGCGCAGGCTGCGCATCAGCTTGTCGGTATCGAGCAGTTTCGGGCCCAGCACCTCGGCCAGTTCTCCACGGGCGAGGCGGCGCAGGACTTCCATCTGAAACAGCCGATCCTGGGCGTGCACATACCCGAGGGCGCGGTACAGGTCGGGTTCGTTTTCCGCGCGGATGTGCGGGATGCCGCGCTTGTCGTAACGCACGGTGACCGAGCCTTGCAGGTGTTGCAGCTCTACCATGCCCTGGCGTGTCGGCTGCTTGCTGTAGACATACCAGCCGGCGCCCACGGCGAGCGCAACTATCAGCAGGGCGAGGACGGTCAGGCTGCGTTTCATGGTGACTCCTTGTTGTTATTATTCGGCAGTTCCCTGGCGCCACTGTTTAACACGGCTCGCCGAATAGGCCCATCGCCCTAAGGAGGGATTCGTATTACTCGGTTTTTCCCTCCTTCGTTGTATCGACAGGCCACGGGCAGTAACACCCCACCGCCAGTGTGTGCGTGGCGTTCACTGCTCGGCCTTCGTTTAACGCTTGCAGGATCGGCTCGATAAAACTGTTACTCGAATTGCAGGTCAGGCCTTCGCTGTACGGGCCGAAATACGCCAGCTTGCCGCTGCGATCCCAGATCGCCACGGCCGGGCTGACGGGGATCTGTTCCGAGCCTGGCAGGATGTTGATGGTTTTCAGGCTGCTCAAAGTGCTCGGCAACTGGCCGTGGCTGGCGGGTTTCTGCACTGCATAGAACTCCACGCCCTGCGGTCCATACTGCTCAACCAGTTCGCTCAGGTGTTGTTGATTGCCGACATTGCATGGGCAGGCCGGGTCCCAGAAGTGCACCAGGCGGATGGCGCCGGGGCCGGCGAGGTTGTCGGGCAGGCGCAACGGGTCGCCGGAAAACACCGCGGTGTGCGAACTGAACGCGCGCAGGTAGCGTCCCTGAAACCAGTCATAAGCAGCCCAAAGCACACCGGCACAGACGAGGGCAAGCAGGCTGGCAAGCAGTGTGTTGCGGTAGGGTGAACGCATGGGTTTCAATCCTCGAAGGTCGGCCAGCTTGCCATGCTTGCCGCGACAGATGAATATCGCAGGCCCATAAAGTCCGTTTCATGCCCTGGAATAGTCCATGTCTGCAACATTCGACCCTGATCATCTGCGTGCCAGTCTGCAGCCACTGTCCGAGTGGCTGTCGCTGTCGGTGGAGGCGCTGGCCTATCAGCGTTTTTACGGGCTCGATTTTCCGGGGCGCCACCTGCGCAGTGGCCTGGGGCGTTTCGAGGTGGATGATTATGACGTGGTCAGCCAGTTCTGGTGGCCGCAGCAGGCGAAGGCGACGCTGTTTTTGTTTCACGGCTTTTATGATCACACCGGGCTCTACCGGCATGTGATCGAGTGGGCGCTGGACCAGGGGTTTGCCGTGATTGCCTGCGACTTGCCGGGGCACGGTCTGTCCAGCGGAGAACGGGCCAGCATCAAGGATTTCGCCGAGTATCAGGACACGCTGCAAGGGTTGTTCGCCGAGGCGCACTCCCTCGGTCTGCCGCAGCCGTGGCACCTGTTTGGGCAAAGCACTGGAGGCGCGATTGTGATCGATCATGTGCTCAACGCGGGTGTGAGCAGTCCGGCACAGGGCCAGGTGATCCTGCTGTCGCCGTTGGTACGGCCACGGGCCTGGGGCTGGTCGCAACTCAGCTATTACGCACTCAAGCCTTTTGTCAAAGCCATCGCCCGACGTTTCAGCGAGAACTCCAACGACCCGGATTTCTTGCCGTTCCTGCAAGCCGATCCATTGCAACCACTGCGCTTGCCGACCGCCTGGGTC
>DQGF01000113.1 GCA_003525045.1 Pseudomonas sp.
TTGCTCCCGCTGGAGGCCGAAGGCCTCCCAAACCCATCCGACGCGGTGTGTCAGACATAAAGTGCTGGCAGGGTTTACGACTGCTACGCAGCCGAGCGGGAGCAAGCTCCCTCGCCACAAAAGCAACTCCGATCCAATTTTCTAGAGACCCAGCATGAGACTGTCCCGCTTCTTTATCGACGCCCCCTTGAGCACCGGCGAGCACGAGTTGCCCGAGGCTCAGGCCCATTACATCAGCCGCGTGCTGCGCATGGCCGAGGGCGATGCGTTGCAACTGTTCGATGGCTCGGGCCATGAGTTTCGCGCCACGCTGGTGGAAGTCGGCAAGAAGCGCGTCGTGGTGCAGATCGATGAAAGCTTCGCCGGTCAGGTCGAGTCACCGCTGCAGATCCATCTCGGCCAGGGTCTGTCCCGTGGCGAGCGGATGGATTGGGCGATTCAGAAAGCCACCGAACTGGGCGTGACTGAAATCACCCCGATCTTCAGCGACCGCTGCGAAGTCCGCCTCAAGGACGAACGCGCCGACAAACGCCTGATGCACTGGCGTCAGGTAGCGATCAGCGCTTGCGAGCAGTGCGGACGTTCACGGGTGCCGGTGATTCACCCGCCGCTGCTGTTGGCGGATTGGTTGAAGCAGACTCAAGCGGAATTGAAGTTGGTGCTGCATCCGGTGGCCGAGCCGTTGGTGAGTCATGCGAAACCCGCAACACTAGCGTTTCTGATCGGGCCGGAGGGTGGGTTGTCGGACGCTGAAGTGGATCAGGCACAGTCTGCCGGGTTTCATGCCGCCAGGCTTGGCCCTCGGGTGTTGCGCACGGAGACTGCGCCGGTAGTAGCGCTAGCGGTGGCCCAGCAGTTGTGGGGTGACTTCTAGGGCCTCTTCGCGAGCAGGCTCGCTCCCACATTAGATCGCCACGTTGCTGAGGATGTGTGAATCACCACAAATCCCCTGTGGGAGCGAGCCTGCTCGCGAATGGCCGCGACGCGGTCTACAGGACATAAAACATAATCGCCACAAAGTGCAGCAAACTCCCGGCAATCACGAACAGATGCCAAATCCCGTGCGCATGCCGCAGCCGATGATCGAGGGCAAAAAAGACAATCCCCACGGTGTACAACACACCGCCCGACGCCAGCCAGGCAAATCCGGTGCTGCCCAGGGCCGCGAGCAACGGTTTGACCGCCACCAGCACGATCCAGCCCATCACCGCGTAGATCACGATCGACAGGATTCGCGCTTGCGAACGCGGCTTGATCTCTTGCAGGATGCCGACCAGCGCCAACCCCCAGACGATCCCGAACAGCGTCCAGCCCCAGGGCCCGCGCAGGGTCACCAGGCAGAACGGGGTGTAGCTGCCGGCGATCAGCAGGTAGATCGAATAGTGATCGACCTTCTGCATAATCTCCTTCTTGCGCCCGCGCACGCTGTGGTAAACAGTCGACGCGCTGTAGAGCACGAGCAGGGTAAATCCGTAGATCGCCACGCTGACGATTTTCCACGGGCTGCCGTCCATGCCCGCGATCACCAGCATCCACACCACTCCGACACACGCCGCCACCGCACCGACCAGATGCGTCCAGGCGTTCAATCTTTCCCCGTGATACATGTGTTGCTCCCCTCGAAATCCAATACAACAATTGCGCAAGGCTCAGCCCTGAAGCCTAAAAGCGCAATGTTTCAGAACACGATTGCCCCCTACACGGTTCCTACAAGAACCCGCATGCGTGCACAATCGAGTCATTCGAAAAAAGAGTCACGCCCATGCTGATCGATGAAGAGTTGACCCTGAAAAAACTCGAGGTGTTCCTGGCCTTCATGCGCACCGGCAATCTGGCCCGTGCCGCCGCCGAGTTGCAGACCAGTAACGTCAGCGTGCACCGGGCGATCCACTCCCTGGAAAGCGCCCTGCGCTGTCCGCTGTTCAAGCATGAAGGCCGCAACCTGACGCCCTTGGAAAGTGCCTATGTGCTGGAAGAGCGTGCGCAGAAGCTGATTCAGGACGTGCTCGAAAGCGTGCGCCTGACCCGTGAAGCGGCCGGGTTTTCCGCTGAACGCTTCAAGCTGGGCTCACTGTATTCGCTGACGGTGAAAACGGTGCCGCAGTTGATCATGGGCCTGAAAATCCGCCGCAGCGAACTCAACATCGACCTGATCCTGGGCTCGAACTTCGACCTGTTGTACAAACTCAAGAACATGGAAGTCGACGCAATCCTGGTGTCCCTGGACGAGAGCATCAACGACCCGGATTGCGAGCACATCCCGCTATTTTCCGACGATATCTTTCTTGCCACACCGGCTGATTCGAAGTTCGCCCAACGGACCGAAGTCGATCTGGCCGAAGTGCGCGACGAGACATTCATTACCCTGACCCAAGGCTTCGCCACGCATCAGGACGGGAAACGGGTTTTCCAGCAGGCGGGGTTCGAACCCAAGGTGGCGATGCAGGTCAATGACATCTTCACCTTGCTCAGCATGGTCAGTTCGGGGGTGGGTTATGCGTTGCTGCCGGGGCGGATTGCGGCGGTGTATGAGAACCGCGTGAAGCTGATTCCGTTGCAGGAAAAGTATCGGTTGCAGCAGCACATTGGCGTGGTGTTTCTGAAGGCCAAGGAGCGTGATCCGAACTTGCTGGCGTTGTTGGCGGAGTGCCGGATGTATGCCAATCGGCAGGCTTGAGACCGCGTCGCGGCCTGCGCGGGCAAGCCTCGCTCCTACAGGGGGGCGCGCATGAACCGGCCAGTGAAGATCACTTCGCGTCCGCAACTGGCGCTGCAGTCCTATCTGGACAGCTTGCTGATGGATGCGACCGAAGAGCTGCCGCTGGAAATCGAGGCGCTGTCTGAGGTTGTCGAGGTTGAAGCTGCACTGGATGAATTCCAGGCGGCGGTCCTTGAAGAGCAGGCCCGCGATGCGCAGAAACCTGCCGTGGCAGCGCCAGCGGTGGAAGCACCAGTAACCGAGATCGAAGCGCCGGCACCAGTTCTCGCGTCGGTATCGACCCTCGCGCCGCTGCTACAAACCTCGGTGCCGCCGGTAGTCGAAGTCCATCTTCCGCCCGCCAACACGCCGCCACCCGTGGAAACGGCCGGTCGTCCGGCATGGGCCGCCGAGCCGTTCGAATGCCTGTTGTTCGATGTCGCCGGGTTGACCCTGGCGGTGCCGCTGGTGTGCCTGGGCTCGATTTATTCGTTGGACGGTCACGAGCTGACGCCGCTGTTCGGTCAACCGGAATGGTTCCTCGGGATCATGCCAAGCCAGGCGGGCAACCTGAAGGTGCTGGATACCGCGCGCTGGGTCATGCCCGATCGTTATCGCGACGATTTCCGCCAGGGCCTGCAATACGTCATTTCGGTGCAGGGTTACGAGTGGGGGCTGGCGGTGCATCAGGTCAGCCGCTCGTTGCGCCTGGACCCGAACGAAATCAAGTGGCGCAGCCACCGTGGTCAACGGCCATGGCTGGCGGGCACGGTGATTGAACACATGTGTGCGCTGCTCGACGTTTCCGAACTGGCCGAGCTGATCGCCAGCGGAGGGGCGAAGCACATGGGCGGCACCAGGCCGATCTGTAAATCAACATAAAAGCACGTGGGGGCAGTGACTGCCGCCGCACAGAACACACACCGCCAGGGCGGTTTTTCGAGGGGACAGGGTATGAATGATAAGGCGTCGTCTGCAAAAGGTTCCGAAGATCCGATCCTGCAATGGGTAACCTTCAAGCTGGACAATGAAACCTACGGCATCAACGTGATGCGCGTTCAGGAAGTCCTGCGCTACACCGAAATCGCCCCGGTCCCGGGTGCCCCCAGCTACGTGCTGGGCATCATCAACCTGCGCGGTAACGTGGTCACCGTGATCGATACCCGTCAGTGCTTCGGCCTGATGAACGCCGAGATCAGTGATAACACCCGTATCGTCATCATCGAAGCCGACAAGCAAGTGGTCGGAATCATGGTCGACAGCGTGGCTGAAGTGGTTTACCTGCGCCAGTCGGAAATCGAGACTGCGCCGAACGTCGGTAACGAAGAGTCCGCCAAGTTCATTCAAGGCGTGTGCAACAAGAACAACGAATTGCTGATCCTGGTCGAACTGGACAAGATGATGAGCGAAGAAGAATGGTCGGACCTGGAGAACATCTGATTGATGCTTGAGGTAGCGGTCATTGTCCTGTTCCTTTTCTGGGCAGGCACGCTGGCGATGTTCCTGGCCTACATTCGCGCGCAAAAGCTGATCGCCGTGCAACAGGCCCAGGGCGACGCGCTGCGCGATCAGCGCATCAAGGACTTGGCCAAGCGCGTCGACGACTACCAGAACGGCAACGTACGCATGGGTGAAGACCTGCACGCACTGCGCGCGGTGGTCGGGCCGTTGCCGGACAAGCTGGCTCAACTGGAACAGCGCGACCCGTCGAGCCTGTCATTCGCCCAGGCGGCGCGACTGGTCGGGATGGGCGCCAGCGTCAACGAGCTGACGCAGTCCTGTGGGTTGACCCAGGCCGAGGCGGAGTTGATGAGCAAGTTGCACAAGAGCTGACAGGACTGTTCACGACCCCCTGTAGGAGCGAGCTT
>DQGF01000473.1 GCA_003525045.1 Pseudomonas sp.
CATCAAGTCCTTCGAAGGCCTGCGCCTCAAGTCCTACCAAGATTCGGTAAATGTCTACGGCACCACTCGCGGCATCGGCCCGGACATGACCATCACGACCGAGCAGGCAGAGCGGATGCTGATGAATGACATTGCTCGCTTCGAGCCTGAGCTCGACGCCTTGGTGAAGGTACCGCTGAGCAAGAATCAGTGGGATGCCATGATGAGCTTCATCTATAACTTGGGCGGGGCAAACCTTGGCTCATCGACCCTGCTGAATCTGCTCAATGCTGGCGACTATTCCGCTGCTGCGGATCAGTTTCCGCGCTGGAATAAGGCTGGTGGCCAGGTGCTGGCTGGGCTGACCAAGCGTCGGGCGGCTGAGCGGCAGATGTTTTTGGGAGGTGGCATATGACCGCCTTCTGTAGATTGTCTCGCGTGCTGGCCAAGTCCGAGGAGGGCCGGCTTTTCTTCGAATGCCCAGACTGCGACATGATCCACGGCATTTCGCACGGTCCTGGCCCCGAGCCGCGCTGGGGCTGGAATGGCGATGCCGAGAAGCCGACCTTCACGCCTTCGGTGCTGGTATGGTATCGGTGGACTGATGGCGATCGCGGCTGTCATTCGTTCGTGACTGATGGGCGCATCCAGTTCTTGGGTGACTGTACCCATGAACTGGCCGGACAGACTGTTGACCTGCCTGAGTGGGAGGACGACGCCTGATTCCACCGCAAATCTTGTCCACTCCGTCAGGTTAGCCCATCATTCGGGTTTACCTAAATAGAGGGGCGTCGCCGTGGAAGAAGTCTTGCTAAGCCCGAAGGTCGAACGCGAGGCGCGAAAGCTTCTTGCTCAGATCATTCGTGCTGACTCCGTGATCGTTGCCGTGAAGGCGGGCGCCCTGGCCGAGGGTTTCGTGCGCGGGATTGCAACAGTTGGCGCATTGAGGGCTGGTGGCGCGAAAAATCTTTACGTGGTTTTCGAAATGGCTCTTGAAGAGCGACTGAAATCACTGGCGTCGCTGTAAGCTTCAGCCATTGCCTTTGTGATCCCCACCCTTAACTTCTCCGATTGGCTCGATCAGCTCAGGGCCATGATTTCGTACGTTGCCCACGGCGCGATCAACCTTGAACCACTCGAACGCCTCAGTGGGCTCTCCCTCGAGCAGCACCATTTGCTCGGCACGCTCCTTTGGCGTGGCCGGGTCCAGCCATTCCCGGGCCAGTTCCGGCGATAACACCACCGGCCTCCGGTCGTGGATGTCCACCATGCCCCCGGCGCTGTCGGCGGTGATGATGACGAAGCCGTCATGCTCGCCTGGTTCATGTTCGCCAGTAGGGTATTGGCCAATTGCAGCGCAGAGGATTGGCGTCCGGTCACGATGGCGAATCAGGTAGGGCTGCTTTTTAGGGCCGCCTTCATAAACCCACTCAAACCAATTGTCGATTGCGATGATCGCCCGATGCGGCCAGATGGCTTTAAAGAATGGTCCATGGGCGACTTTCTCAACCCTGGCGTTGATCGGCGCTGCGCGGTCTTTGGCCCAGTGTGGCCGCCATCCCCAGCGAACCATGTCAGCGCGCAGGTAATCCCCATCCCGGTGAAAGAGGGCGAGCTGCGTGGTCGGCGTGGCATTATAGCGTGCCAAAGGCTGGTCGCCGGCATAGTTGATCAGTGCGTTGGGAATGCTGAGCGCCGCGACAAAGTCGTGAATGCCGTGGTACTGGGAAAGGCGTCCGCACATGGTCAGGTTCTCCTAGTGTGCCTTCAGGATAGAGCTGTGGTTAAAGGCTTCGTTACAAACCCTCGGCCGTAACACGTCGGGCAGTCTTCACGCGGATCGAAGCGATCATGGCAGGTCGGACAGATGCGGAAGCGGGCCAGGTCAAGCAGCGGCCGCAGTTGTTCGAAGGCGGGCAGATCGCGGCATTCCTCAGCAATTTGAGCAGCGTCCACCAGCGCGCGATAGAGATCCGGATCTTCAATTGGCTCGAAGGCAGCGCCTTCGATCGTGCGGCCTGTTTCGACAAGGTCGTACTGCTCCCCTTCAGGTAGGGTCAAGTTTAGCCCGTTAATTCTCGCCACCACCCCGGACGGGGTGAACACCAGGTTCGCCCCGGTTGCATCCTGGTAAATCTTGCCGTCGTAGGAGCATCGAGTGCTCTCCGTAAGCGAGCTTGAGGTGTAGAAAATGGATCGCGAAATCCGGCCGAATAGCTTGGGGATTCCGCACCGCAAAACATCATAGGATGACGCGCCGCAATAGCGGGCCGGCGCCGTGTGCAGTTCTTCCACGGCAAGCCAATAAGCGGCGTTCGCCAGCTCGGTCATATCGAACTGCTGGAGTGTGTCGATCAAACCCTCGACGGCCAGTGTTGTGCTCATGGCGTGCAGGGTCTGGCGATGGGCTTCGGGGTTTTGCATGCGAAAGGCGTGGTCGTCGAGGGTCGACCGCCACTGCTGAAGTCTCAGCGCTTTAGCCTGGTCGAAATTCATGGGAACGGGTTCGCTGTACAAATACTGGTTGCATGTACAGTAATCGAGGCGTGGCTATCGTGGCGAGGGTGAGGCGACGAGCTGTAGCTCTGGGTCACTCCGGCGTCATCAGCACTGCAAGCGTCAGCTTGATGAACTCCTCGTTCTTGTCGATGGTGTCCAGGGCTCCTCGCACGTTGTCAGCGACCTCGGCGGAGCCGCGAGCCTCGACCCAGTTGGAAAGCTCCAGGATGGCAGCTTCGAGGGCCAGCTGGTTTTCGTTGATCTTGTAGAGCAGGGAAGGGAGAAGGTCTGAATTAGGCAAGGCGTTTCCTCTGTAGATGAGAGGAAAGCTTAGCAGTCGGCGAGGAATTGGTGTTCGGTCGGCAGAGCGCCGAGGAAGGGGCGTGAGAGTTTTTCGCGCAGTTGTACGCATTTAGAGACCCTGGAGGCCTTTTGGCGGCTGCAACTTGCTTTCCTCAATGGGGTGCTGGTTGAATGCGCCAAAATTTCAGGGGGATTATATTCAGATGTTGAAATTAGACAGCCAGCGAAGCCGGGTAGGGTTCGTGGTTTTTTGCACTGGCGTGCTATTGATGGTGGTGCCCTATGCGCTCAGCATCGAAATCAACTACTACGGTGAGATTCAGTTTCCATCGCTTAAGGGCTTTCTGCGTTGGGACTCTCGTCGTTCGTATGCGCCGGCCTTCAAGATAGGCCTGGGATTTGCCATTGCTGGCGCATGGCTTGCCTGGTTTTACCCGCAAACTTTGGGCCGCTTAATCCGCTGGGTCCGTGTTGGTCCGCAATAATCAAATCTCTGGGAAGGTGCTTTCGAGATTCTGATAGGTTTGCCGAGGCTTTAGGGCTGTGCCGCAACTGCTTTGTTTGAAATGGAGGTGTACTCGGTCGGCAGGACGCCAGGAAGGGTGCGTGACTTTTGCGTGACTTTCTCACGCACTTGTTAGCTCTTGTGGGCAGTCGATTGCAGCGAGCGCCAATAAAAACAGCCAGTTTGGAGGGTCTTGCAGAGGTACTGCGTGCATGGGGTGCTGGTGCGCTACGGCAGGTGGGCGAGTGATAATCAGTTGCTCGCCATAATTATCAGGAAATCATGAAATGGCCAAAGACACGCCTTCGATGGCAAAAAACAAAATGCGCCGGTGTCTCGCGGCAATTATTGATCCACATCCATCTGGCGCTGAAGTTGAAGAGCTCTGGAATTACTTCCAGTCCTCCTGCGCATACTGTGGCATTCCTCTGGCCCGTGCTTCGCGAACCGGGCACCTGGATCATATTGAGTCGTCTGCTCTGGGTGGTTCGAACGAAATTCACAATCATCTTCTTTCATGCAGCAGGTGCAATGGTGATGAAAAAAGGGAAGAGGATTGGCAGAGCTTTATGGCGAAGAAGGTGACGGATATTGAACTGGCAGCTGAGCGGCACGCTCATATTTCAGTCTGGATCGGACGCGCTGGTCGCGAACCTCTTGATCCTTCTGCAAAGGCCCAAGCTGAAATTATCATCAGTCAGGCATTGGAAAGCTTTGACGAGGCGGTAAAAAAACTTCGAGCGCTACGTCCCTGATCGGGACATCGGAAGTGTCTGCACTGTAGTGGTCAACTAATCCCGGACACGACGTTAAGTTTTTCTTCGGCCCGAGCTGGCGCCAGCCCACCGTTGAATTGATGGGGTCGAATCCAGTTGTACCGATGCATCAAGAAAAGGCTGATATCGCGCTGGGCTTCTTGGGCAGTTCTGTAACCCAGAGTCGGTATCCATTCGGTTTTCAAGCTGCGGAACACGCGCTCCATCGGCGCGTTGTCCCAGCAATTTCCCCGGCGACTCATGCTCTGGCGCATTCGATAACGCCACAGCCGCTGCCGAAATAAACGACTCGCATACTGGGCGGATTCAACCGGTCGTCGC
>DQGF01000017.1:0-1117 GCA_003525045.1 Pseudomonas sp.
GGTCTTACGCTTTCCAGTAACAATAATTCTGCGCCACAAGCGCTCATATTGGTTTTAGGGATTGAATAATGAAAAAAGCATTGCTGACCCTTTCTGCACTGGCGTTGTGCATGGCTGCCGGCTCCGCGTTGGCCAAGGAATACAAGGAATTGCGTTTTGGCGTGGACCCTTCCTATGCACCGTTCGAGTCGAAAGCGGCCGACGGCAGCCTGGTGGGCTTCGACATCGATCTGGGGAACGCGATCTGCGCCGAGCTGAAGGTCAAGTGCAAATGGGTCGAAAGCGATTTCGATGGCATGATTCCGGGCCTGAAGGCCAATAAATTCGACGGTGTGATCTCTTCGATGACCGTTACCCCGGCCCGCGAAAAAGTCATCGACTTCTCCAGCGAGCTGTTCTCCGGCCCAACCGCTTATGTGTTCAAGAAAGGTTCCGGCCTGACCGAAGACGTCGCTTCGCTGAAAGGCAAAACTGTCGGCTACGAACAAGGCACCATTCAGGAAGCCTATGCAAAAGCCGTTCTGGACAAGGCAGGAGTGAAAACCCAGGCCTATCAGAACCAGGATCAGGTGTATTCCGACCTGACTTCCGGCCGTCTCGACGCGGCGATCCAGGACATGCTGCAAGCCGAACTGGGCTTTTTGAAGTCGCCAAATGGCGCCGGTTACGAAATCAGCAAGCCGGTGGACAGCGAACTGCTGCCAGCCAAAACGGCTGTCGGTATCTCGAAAGGTAACAAAGATCTCAAGGCACTTTTGGATAAAGGTATCAAAGCGTTACACGACGATGGCACCTATGCCACCATTCAGAAGAAACACTTTGGCGATCTGAATCTGTACAGCGGCAAATAATGCCCGGCGCCCATCTCGCGATGGGCGCTTTTTTCACCCGATCAGGTTGCTGATTTATGTTCGAAAACCTACTACAAAACCTGGGGCTCTCAGCCTTCAGCCTCAAGGGCTTCGGTCCGTTGCTGATGGAAGGCACCTGGATGACCATCAAATTATCGGTGTTGTCGTTGTTGGTGGCCGTTTTGCTCGGCTTGCTCGGCGCCAGTGCCAAGCTGTCAAAAGTCAAACTGGTGCGGGTCCCTGCCCAGATGTACACCACGCTGATT
>DQGF01000017.1:1402-5733 GCA_003525045.1 Pseudomonas sp.
CGGATCCCGGCCCAGCTCTACACCACGCTGATCCGCGGCGTACCGGACCTGGTGTTGATGCTGTTGATCTTCTACAGCCTGCAAACCTGGTTGACGACCTTTACCGATTTCATGGAATGGGAATACATCGAGATCAACCCGTTCAGCGCCGGGGTCATCACCCTGGGCTTCATCTATGGGGCGTATTTCACCGAAACCTTCCGTGGCGCGATCCTCGCGGTACCACGAGGTCAGGTCGAAGCCGCCACCGCCTATGGACTCAAACGCGGCCAGCGTTTCCGAATTGTGGTGTTCCCGCAAATGATGCGTTTCGCCCTGCCGGGCATCGGTAACAACTGGATGGTGATGCTCAAGGCCACCGCGCTGGTCTCGATCATCGGCCTCGCCGACCTGGTCAAGGCGGCCCAGGATGCCGGTAAAAGCACCTATCAACTGTTTTACTTCCTGGTGCTTGCCGCGCTGATTTACCTGCTGATTACCAGTGCTTCCAATGTCGTCCTGCGCTGGCTCGAACGCCGCTACGCCGCCGGTTCCCGGGAGGCCGTACGATGATCGAACTCTTGCAGGAATACTGGAAACCCTTCCTTTATACCGACGGCTACCACATCACCGGCCTGGCCATGACCATGTGGCTGCTCAGCGCCTCGATCTTCATCGGTTTCCTGGTGTCGATCCCGCTGTCCATCGCCCGGGTTTCACCGCACTTCTACATTCGTTTGCCTGTGCAGTTCTATACCTACCTGTTCCGCGGTACGCCGCTGTATATCCAACTGCTGATCTGCTACACCGGTATCTACAGCCTGGCCGCCGTACGTGCCCAGCCCGTACTCGATGCGTTCTTTCGCGATGCGATGAACTGCACGATCCTGGCGTTCGCCCTGAACACCTGCGCCTACACCACGGAGATTTTTGCCGGGGCGATTCGCAGCATGAACCATGGTGAAGTCGAAGCGGCCAAGGCTTACGGGCTGACCGGTTGGAAGCTGTATGCCTATGTGATCATGCCGTCGGCCCTGCGTCGCTCGTTGCCTTATTACAGCAACGAAGTGATTCTGATGCTGCACTCGACCACCGTGGCGTTCACCGCGACCATCCCGGATATCCTGAAAGTCGCCCGGGACGCCAACTCCGCGACCTTCCTGACTTTCCAGTCGTTCGGCATCGCCGCGCTGATCTACCTGACCGTTACCTTTGCGCTGGTCGGCCTGTTCCGCCTCGCAGAACGCCGATGGCTGGCTTTTCTCGGGCCGACCCACTAGGACTTGCAAATGCGCCACCAGATTCATGACCTGCTGGCCCCGCTGCCGGGGACCGCTCGACAGATCCACAGCTTCCACTTCGGCCCGCCGTCGGCCAAAGGCAAGATCTACATCCAGTCATCCCTGCACGCCGACGAAATGCCCGGCATGCTGGTGGCCTGGCACCTCAAGCAGCGTCTGGCAGAACTTGAAGCCGCCGGCCGCCTGCGCAGCGAAATCGTGCTGGTGCCGGTGGCCAATCCGGTCGGACTGGAACAGGTACTGATGGATGTGCCGCTGGGCCGCTACGAACTGGAGAGCGGACAGAACTTCAACCGCTGGTTCGTCGACTTGAGCGAAGAGGTCGGCAATGCGATCGAAGGCCAGCTCGGCGACGATCCGCAGTGCAACCTCGAACTGATCCGCGCCAGCCTGCGTGACGCGCTGGCGCGCCAGAGCGCCGCTACTCAACTGCAATCCCAGCGTCTGATCCTGCAAAGGCTGGCCTGCGATGCCGACATGGTGCTGGACCTGCATTGCGATTTCGAAGCGGTCGCGCACCTCTACACCACGCCCGAAGCCTGGCCGCGAGTCGAACCGCTGGCCCGCTACATTGGCGCCGAAGCCAGTCTGCTGGCCACCGATTCGGGCGGCCAGTCATTCGATGAATGCTTCACCCTGCTCTGGTGGCAGTTGAAAGAACGCTTTGGCGAACACTTCGACATTCCGCTGGGGAGCTTTTCGGTCACGGTCGAACTGCGTGGCCAGGGCGACGTCAACCACCCGCTGGCCAGCCTCGATTGCCAGGCGCTGGTCGACTATCTGATTCACTACGGCGCCATTGCCGGGGAACCTGCGCCACTGCCCGAATTGCCCTACCCGGCCACACCGCTGGCCGGCGTCGAACCGGTGGCGACTCCCGTCGGCGGGCTGCTGGTGTTTACCGCGCTACCGGGCGAGTACCTGGAAGCCGGGCAACTGATCGCCGAAATCATTGACCCGATCCTGGACCGCGTCACCCCCGTTCATTGCACCGCCGCCGGGCTGATGTACGCCCGCTCGCTGCGACGCATGGCCACTGCCGGCATGGTGATCGCGCACGTCGCGGGCACCGAAGCCTATCGCAGCGGCTACCTACTTTCGCCTTGAGGATGCATGCCCCATGTACAAACTGACCATCGAAGGTCTGCACAAGAGCTATGGCGACCATCATGTGCTCAAAGGCGTTTCGCTCAAGGCCAATACCGGCGACGTGATCAGCCTGATCGGCGCCAGCGGCTCGGGCAAGAGTACGTTTCTGCGCTGTATCAATTTTCTTGAACAACCCAACGACGGCGCCATGAGCCTCGATGGCCAGAACATCCGCATGATCAAGGACCGCCATGGCATCCATGTCGCCGATGCCGATGAACTGCAACGGATCCGCACCCGCCTGGCCATGGTGTTCCAGCATTTCAACCTGTGGAGCCATATGACGGTGCTGGAAAACATCACCATGGCGCCACGCCGGGTGCTGGGTTGCAGCAAAGAGGAAGCCGAAGACCGCGCGCGGCGTTATCTGGACAAGGTCGGGCTGGCGGCGCGCGTGGCTGATCAATACCCCGCGTTTCTTTCCGGTGGTCAGCAGCAACGCGTTGCGATTGCGCGCGCATTGGCTATGGAACCGGAAGTCATGCTCTTCGACGAACCAACCTCGGCACTCGACCCGGAGCTGGTGGGTGAAGTGCTCAGAGTGATCCAGGGCCTGGCCGAAGAAGGTCGGACCATGATCATGGTCACCCACGAAATGAGCTTTGCCCGCAAGGTATCGAGCCAGGTGTTGTTTCTGCACCAGGGGCTGGTGGAGGAAGAAGGCGCGCCGGAAGACGTGCTGGGCCAGCCGAAAAGTGAACGACTGAAGCAGTTCCTGAGCGGTAACCTGAAGTAACGCACGACCTTTGTAGGAGCCCGGCTTGCCGGCGATGGCGATCCCTGTAGGAGCCAGGCTTGCCGGCGAAGACGTCCCCAAAAACGCCACCGCCAGCAAGCCATCAACCCGACCCTTAGGAGCTGTCGAGTGAAACGAGGCTGCGGTCTTTTTATCTCAAGCTCGCAAGAAACCCAGAAATTTAATGAACCCTGCCCACACCCACCCACCTAACGGAAAGACTATCTGGAGGGTGACCAATGCAAATCGAAACAATCTGGATCGTGCTGACAGCAATTCTTTTGCTGATCGAGCTATGGGCAATCAACAGAGTGCGTAAAGCCGAGGGCAAATCGAGCAACAAACTTTTGTGGATCGTGGTGATCGTGTTTGTGCCGCTGATTGGGGTGGTGGCGTGGGCATTGGCAGGGCCGAAACACACCGACCACAACCCGCATTCACCGCAGGCCAGACAATGATATCGGTTGGTCCGCGATAAGGATTTGGAAACTGCACATTCAAAACGTCAAAGCCCCGATGATTCGGGGCTTTGGTGTTTCTGGTGCCGGATCGGCGAAGGAGCTGCCGAAGGCTCGGGCCGCGTTCGGACGATCTTTTGATCCTGACGTCCGAAAATCGTGTAGGAATTTACCCATTGTGGCGAGAGGACTTGCCCCCGTTGGGCAGCGAAGCGGCCCCAAAACCGGCAACCGATTTCCTAAGACACTCCGCATCGCCCGGTATACGACGATTCCAACGACTCCGCCGCCGACAGTGGCAATCCGCCTTGCCAAAATGCCCGCCCAGGCGTCCTACAGCCCGGTTGTGGGCACCAAAATGGACGCCTATATTCGCCCCGTCGCTGATAGCAACCGGCGATAGGGTTTCGCAGCCCTGAGATTGACACCAAAGCACCGTCAGGCATGATGCAGCCGGCTCCGCCTGCTTAATGTTTATGGCGGTTGTGCGCGGGAGACCCTCGGGTCTGCCGGGTCTTGGTGTAAATCCTCCGGTCTGCGAACCCGCGCACAACTGCCACCCAATTTGTTTCGCAGCAGAAAGGTGGCAATTCTTCTTTTTGTGAGGATTTACACCATGACAGCTCAACACCCGCCCCGCCGCTTCACTCCCATGTCCCAATTCGCCACCGACTACCCCGTCCTGCTCATCGACAGCGACGCCCCGCT
>DQGF01000456.1:0-312 GCA_003525045.1 Pseudomonas sp.
CTTCCTTGAACGGCACGCCGCGCAACGCCAGCCAGTCGGCGACTTCGGTGGCGAGGGTGAAGCCCAGCGGGGCCTGACGCCGCAGCTCTTCGACGTTGACCTGCATGGTCGCGACCATCCCGGCCATGGCCGGCAGCACCAGCAACAAGGTGTCGACGCTGTCGAGCACGCTGTGCTTGTCTTCGCTCAAGTCGCGGTTGTACGACAGCGGCAGGGATTTGAGGGTGGACAGCAGGCCGGTCAGATTGCCGATCAGGCGGCCAGCCTTGCCCCGGGCCAGTTCGGCGATGTCCGGGTTCTTCTTCTGCGGCA
>DQGF01000456.1:605-1278 GCA_003525045.1 Pseudomonas sp.
TTCTTCTTCTGCGGCATGATCGAACTGCCGGTGGCGTAGGCATCGTCCAATGCGACCCAGCGAAATTGCCGGGAAGACCACAGGCAGAATTCTTCAGCCAGTCGAGAAATATTGACCCCGAGCATGCTGGCGATGAACAGGAATTCGGCGACGTGATCGCGGCTGGCCACGGCGTCGATGGAGTTTTCGCAGACACCGCTGTAGCCCATTTCCCTGGCCGACTGCTGAGGCAGGCGAGCGATGGCGGAACCGGCCATGGCCGCCGCGCCCAGTGGCGACAGTGAGGTGCGCACGTCCCAGTCCACCAGGCGCTGTACGTCGCGCAACATCGATTGAGCGTGGGCCAGCAAGTGGTGGGCGAAGACAATCGGCTGCGCCTGCTGCAGGTGAGTGAAACCCGGGCAGATGCTTTCGACGTGTTGCTCGGCCTGATCCACCAGCGCGTGCTGCAGGGCCAGTACTTCAACGGTCAGGGTGCGGACGTGGTCACGCAGGAACAGACGCAGGTCGTTGGCGGTCTGGTCATTGCGCGAACGACCGGCGCGCAATTTGCCGCCCAGGGCGCCGAGGCGTTCGGTCAGCAGGCGTTCGATGAAGGTGTGGACGTCTTCGTCGTCCTGGGTCGGCGCGATGCTACCGGCGCGGAAGTCATCACCGATACGTTCCAGGGCGT
>DQGF01000456.1:1575-1847 GCA_003525045.1 Pseudomonas sp.
CAGGGCGTCGAGCATGGTCGAGGTTTCTTCTTCGCTCAACAGTCCGGCGCGCTGCAGTTCACGGGCGTGGGCCTTGGAACCGGCGAGGTCGTACGGGGTGAGGCGAAAGTAGCGCTCGGGGCAACGGGACAGGGCCGCCAGGGCTTCGGACGGGCCGCTTTTGAAGCGAGCACCCCAGAGACGGTCGGTGGTTTGAGACATTGTTGTTTTCCTCGTCGTGGCTCGGAAGTTAATGGTGTTGTGGCCAAGAGCTTCGCTGGCAAGCCAGCTCC
>DQGF01000456.1:2138-3896 GCA_003525045.1 Pseudomonas sp.
AGCTTCGCTGGCAAGCCAGCTCCTACAGGTCGGTGTGTCAGGCCTGGAACACCCCCGTAAATCATTGGGACGTGGTTAGGCCAGAACAAAATTCAAGGGCAGGGGATAAGCGCAGTTGCGAAGTGGCGAGAGCTGATCGAATTGTCAGCTTTTAGTAGTTCGAAATCAGTGAGTTGACACTGATGTGCAGGATTTATTAGCGGTTGCCAAGCCTGGTTTTCTGTGTTCATTATTATTGGCCAGCTATGTTTTTGTTGTTGGACACAGAGTGTTGAATAGGGCGCCAGAGGTAAATAAGCATTATGGAAACCCCACTTTCCAATTCCGGAAACCCAGCGCTGAAAACGTCGCATCGGGCACCGTTGACCCTCAGCGGCCTGGACTTCAAATTGCTCAAAGTGTTCAAGGCGGTGGTCGAGGCCGGAGGGTTCAGTGCCGCCCAAAACGAACTGAATGTGGGGCTGGCAGCCATCAGCAAACAGATATCCGACCTTGAAATTCGTATTGGCATGCGCCTGTGCACGCGTGGACGTGAAGGCTTTCACCTGACCGAAGAAGGCAGTCTGGTGTATCAGGCGTCGATTGATTTGTTTGCCTCGGTCGATAACTTTCGTGATCGTCTTAGTTCAGCGCAAAACGAACTTATTGGCGACTTGGGTGTGGGGGTTATTGACAATACGATTTCCGATGCTCATTCGCCGTTAGTTGCTGCACTTAGACGGATTAACGAACAGTCGCCCAAAGTAAGATTCCAACTTCAGACCTCGCAACTGGATGAGGTGGAAAGAGGCGTGGTAGAGGGGCGATTGCTGGCGGGGATTGTCCCGGTTTATCAACGCAGGGAAGAGTTTGATTACTACGCGCTGTATGAGGAGCGCTCGGAGGTCTACTGCGCGGTCGGCCACCCATTGTTCACGATGCCTGAGGCGGAAATGGGCAGCAATGTGCTCAAGGATTACGAGTGCATCAACCACCGTTACGCGATTCATCGCGACAAATTGAATTTTGCCCACTACGACAGTTTTTCTGCCTCGGCGACCCAGGTCGAAGCGGTGGCGCTGTTGATCAAGACCGGGCGTTTCGTAGGCTTTCTACCCCAGCATTACGCCGCCTCGCTGGTGACCCAGGGGCAATTTCGGGCGGTGCGTCCGGACCTGATCAACATCAATACCCCATTCAATCTGATTTTGCGCCGCAACACCGTACGCAATCCGCTGGTGAAGGCGTTTGCCCTGGCGTTGGGTGTGGATTTGAAGGTGCCAGCTTAATGTTGAGCGTATGCCTGATAGGAACTAACAGACCGTCGCGGCCTATGTAGTCGCAGCCTGCGGCAGCTCCTACGGGGTTCGCGTGTAGTTATTGAGCGACGACTTGTACCGCCGGCCAGCGCTGATGCGGAATCGGCAACTTGCTTGAATCACCACGCCCCATGGGGAAGTACATGAAACCGGCGCGCGCCAGGCGTTCGGCGTCATACAAGTTACGGCCATCGAAGATCACCGGCGCGCTGAGCCGCTGCTGGATCAGATTGAAATCCGGCGCTTTGAACTGCTGCCATTCAGTGCAGATGATCAGCGCGTCGGCACCGGACAATACCGATTCCGGGGTGCCCATGAGCATCAACTTCGCTTGATCGGGATACAGCTGCTGGGTTTCCTGCATGGCTTCCGGGTCGAAGGCGCGGACATTGGCCCCGGCGGCCCACAGCGATTCCAGCAGCACCCGGCTCGGCGCATCACGCATGTCGTCGGTGTTGGG
>DQGF01000229.1 GCA_003525045.1 Pseudomonas sp.
AGCCTGCTCGCGAAGGCGTCGGTAAATACGCATGAGGAGGGAAGGTCATGAGCGAACTTCACACGGGCGGCTGCCACTGCGGACAACTGCGCTATCAGTTCCGCGGACCGTTGCGCGACATCGCCCACTGTCATTGTTCGATTTGCCGACGGGTCAGCGGCGGAACTGTGACCACTTGGATCACCGTGCCCGCGCCGACCTTTCAATGGCTGACCGGAGAGCCAGCGAGGTACGACTCTTCTTCCACCTGCGCACGCTACTTCTGCCGCAACTGTGGGGCGCAGCTGGCGCTGGTGACTCACCTCAGTCCGGACAGTATCGATGTGACCATCGCCACGCTCGATCACCCCGAACGGGCTCCGGCCGAGCGCCACATCTGGACTGACAGCCGTCTACCGTGGCTGCATCTGGACGAGCACTTGCCCTCTGAGCCCGAAGAAACACTCTGATCAAAAAATAGACAGGTCCAGCGGACGGATCGCGCCCATCCAGATCGCATGCTCGGTATGGTCGAGCAGGTCGTTACCGGTGTCCGGGTGCAGAAACACCACCAAACCCTTGCGATTGAGCATCAACCACGGCAACACGTCGCCAAGGTACTGCGGCTCGAAAGCCAATTGGCAGCTCCAGTCCGGGTGCGGACCCACCGGCCGTTCGTGCACCCGTCCCATCTTCAGCGCAAATAACCCGGCCGCTTGCTCACACAGGGCTCGGGCCTGATCGATGCTGCTGGCGTCGAAATAGATGTGGGCGTGATAACCCTTGATCTGTTGCATCCGGAACCCCTCTAAAACCGGTCGAACCCTCACCGCTCCATACAGGTCATACGCCATATAGGTCGCAAACAAGGAATCCCAGCCATGAAAAATGCCGAAACCCCCGTGGTGAAAGTGGTGCTGTATGGTGCCATGAGTAGCCTGGGCAGTGCGCTGATGGCTGAAATGCTACGGCGCCAACATGAAGTGATCGCGATTCTCGATGACCTGACAGCGCTCGCACCGCGTCCCGGTTTGCGGACCAAGACCGGTGATTTGTTCGACGCCGAACGCGTGAAGCAAAGCGTGGCCGGGAGCTCAGCGGTCATTTGCCTGTTGGATGCACCGGGTCTGCCGTTCAGCAGCGAGCATGTGGAAAAAACCATCGTGCCGGGACCGGTCGAACAGGTGCTGGCAGTGGATGCACTGATCGACGGTATGCAGGCTTCCGGTATTGCCCGGCTGTTTCTGGTGGGTGATTTCGAGGTGCTGGATGATCCGGAGATCGAGGATCAACTGCAACACCACGCCGCCGAAGAAATCCGCGAGGCCCTGCAAAGCAGTTCCTTGCGCTGGACGCTGGTGAATGCACCGCGCGGGGTACCGGGGCTGACAATTGAACATTTCAGCCAAGTCAGCAGCAGTCTGGAACCAGGTCTGGCCGAGCCGCTGAGACGGTTGAACCGCGTCGCGATCGGGATTGCCGATGAGCTGCACCTGAATTTGCATATTGGTGAGCATGTGAATTTCGTTGCGACGTCAGAACCGTAAATGATCGCAGCCTGCAGCAGCTCCAACAGGGAATGTGCATGCCCCAGGCTGCGATCTTTTCACCTTCACACCGCAATCGAAGGTAGAGGCAGGCCGTTAAGCGATTGCGCACTGCTTGCCTGCTCGGCCATCAACCAATCCACAAATTGTTGAATCAACGGTCCGCGCCGTTTGCGCTGCGGCAAGACCACGTAATAACCCAGCCTGGAAATCACCGTTTCCGCAATCGGCCGACACAACAACCCTTGCGCCAGCAAGTTATCCACAAGGTGCCGCCATCCTATGGCCACGCCCTGGCCACCGATCGCCGCTTGAATCAGCAAGGTGTAATTGTCGAAGCGCAATTGCCCTGGCGCTGGCGCCGACGAGATACCCAGTTCGCGAAAAACGCCGCTCCAGTCGAACCAGTTGCTGCTGTTTTCGCCACGCAGGTGCAACAGTGGGAATTCGAGCAATGTCTGAGCCGGCAAGGGCAGGGGTCGGTCCTTCAATAGCAGCGGACTGCACACCGGAAACACTTCTTCGCTAAACAGCCAATGACTCTCACCCTGCTTGAATCGACCATCACCGAACAGCACCGCTACATCGATATCGGTTCGCAGCATGTTGAGGCTACGTTCGCTGGTGACCAGGCTGACATCTACCTTAGGATTGGCGGCATGAAATCGATGCAGTCTCGGCATCAGCCAATAGGCGGCAAAGGCAAAATCGGTCGCTACCTGCAATACCTCATGTTGATGCTGTGCACTGATCGCGCTCAATCCTGCCTCTATATTCTGCAAACCAAGCTGAACCTGCTCGAAGAGTATTGTCCCGGCTTCGGTCAATTCGATGCCGCGATAGATACGATCGAACAGCCGCGTCCCGAGCTGTTCTTCCAGCCGTTTGATCTGTTGGCTGATGGCCGGTTGCGTAGTGCCGAGCTCCACTGCGGCGGCGGTGAAGCTACGCTGACGGGCTGCGGCTTCGAAGGCGCGCAGCAAATCCAGAGACAAATCACCAAGGGCGTCATACATAAGCTGTGCTTATCCTAGTCATTGCCGCGCATGGGCTTTACCACAGATTGCATGGACTCCATGCTCGATCGCAGCACTCTCGCATAAATATTCACTATGGAATGCCGCGATCACATGAAGCGCAAGAATATTCTTTTCATCATGGCCGATCAGATGGCCGCGCCAATGTTGCCGTTCTACGGCCCTTCGCCCATCAAATTGCCCAATCTGAGCCGCCTCGCCGCCGAAGGCGTCGTGTTCGACGCCGCTTATTGCAATAGCCCGCTGTGCGCGCCGTCACGGTTTACTCTGGTCAGCGGTCAGTTGCCGAGCAAGATCGGCGCCTATGACAACGCAGCCGATTTCCCTGCCGATGTACCGACATATGCCCACTACCTGCGTCGCCTCGGCTACCGCACGGCATTGTCCGGCAAGATGCATTTCTGCGGCCCCGATCAGTTGCACGGTTATGAAGAACGTCTGACCAGCGATATTTACCCGGCCGACTACGGCTGGTCGGTGAACTGGGATGAACCGGACGTGCGCCCGACCTGGTACCACAACATGTCTTCGGTGCTGCAAGCCGGGCCATGCGTGCGCACCAATCAGCTGGATTTTGACGAAGAGGTGGTGTTCAAGGCCCAGCAGTACCTGTTCGACCACATCCGTGAGGATGGCGATCAGCCCTTTTGCCTCACCGTTTCCATGACTCATCCGCACGATCCGTACACCATACCCAAGGCGTTTTGGGAGATGTACGACGACGCAGACATCCCGTTGCCTGAAACCCCGGCGCAGACTGAACTTGATCCGCATTCCCGGCGTTTGCTCAAGGTTTACGACCTGTGGGACAAACCGCTGCCTGTGGATAAAATCCGCGATGCGCGCCGCGCATACTTCGGTGCTTGCAGCTATATCGACAGTAACGTCGGCAAACTCCTGCAAACCCTCGAGGATACCGGCCTGATCGATGACACCATCATTGTGTTTTCCGGCGACCATGGTGACATGCTCGGCGAGCGTGGGCTCTGGTACAAAATGCACTGGTTCGAGATGGCTGCACGGGTACCGCTGCTGATCAGTGCACCCGGGCAATTCGGGGCCGGCCGGGTCAGCGCCGCGGTCTCCACCGCCGATCTGCTGCCGACCTTTGTGGAATTGGCCGGCGGCTCACTGGAGCCAGGCTTGCCACTGGACGGTCGCTCGCTGGTTTCGCACCTGCAAGGGCAGGGCGGTCACGATGAAGTCTTTGGCGAATACATGGCTGAAGGCACCATCAGCCCGCTGATGATGATTCGTCGCGGCGCTTACAAATTCATCTACAGCGAAGATGACCCTTGCCTACTCTTCGACGTACACAACGATCCGCGCGAACAGGAAGAACTCAGTCGCTCGCCACAACATCTGCGATTGTTCGAGGAATTTCTCGCCGAAGCGCGGGCCAAATGGAATATTCCGGCGATCCACCAACAGGTGCTCGCGAGCCAGCGACGTCGGCGTTTTGTCGCCGAGGCGCTGACCATCGGCAAGCTGAAGAGCTGGGATCACCAGCCGCTGGTGGACGCCAGTCAGCAATACATGCGCAACCACATCGACCTTGATGATCTGGAGCGCAGAGCACGTTATCCACAACCCTGCCAAAACCAATAATGTTAAGGGGAAGTCCATGCAAAGGTTATCCACAGTACTGACGGTCGGGCTACTGGCTCTGGGCAGTGCATCGGCGTACGCCGAGCAAAGCTGCGACATCGTGAAGATGGCCGATCCTGGCTGGAGCGATATCGCCGCGACCAACGCCATCACCGGTTTTCTGCTGGATGGCATGGGCTACAAGGCCAAGGTCGACACCCTGGCGGTGCCGATTACCTTTGGCGGGCTCAAGGATGGCCAGGTGGACGTATTTTTGGGTAACTGGATGCCAGCGCAGCAGGGCTTCTACGACAAGTTCGTGGCCACCGGCGATGTCACTCAACTGGCGAAGAACCTCGACGGCACCGAATTCACCCTCGCCGTCCCGGATTACGTCTGGGACGCGGGTGTGCATGACTTTGCCGACCTGAACAAGCACGCCGACAAGTTCGACAAGAAGATCTATGGCATCGGCTCGGGTGCCCCAGCGAACATTTCCTTGCAGGAAATGATCAAGAAGAACGACTTCGACATGGGTCAGTGGAAGCTGGTCGAGTCCAGCGAGCAGGCCATGCTGGCCGAAGTGTCCCGGGCGGTGAAAAAACAGAAGTTCGTGACTTTCCTCGGCTGGACCCCGCACCCGATGAACGTGCAGCTGAAAATGCATTACCTGAAGGGCGGCGAGAAGTACTTCGGCGATACCGGCAGCGTCCATACCCTGACCCGCAAAGGTTATGCACAGGCCTGCCCGAACGTTGGCAAACTGCTCACCAACCTGAGTTTCACCCAGGAGATGGAGAACAGCATCATGGCCGAGGTGGTGAACAAGAAAATCAGCAATGCCGACGCGGCGAAGGCCTGGATCAAGGCCAATCCGGCGGTGCTGGATAAATGGCTGGACGGTGTGAAGACCGTAGATGGGAAGGATGCATTACCGGCGGTCAAAGCCAAGTTGTAAGGGTTATCTGTGGCGAGGGAGCTTGCTCCCGCTCGGCTGCGAAGCAGTCGCAAACCCGGCGAATGCGGTCTGCCTGAAAAGAACGCGATGGCTGGTTTTGGGGCTGCTTCGCAGCCCAGCGGGAGCAAGCTCCCTCGCCACAATAATCGCGTCGTCCTGCTACCCTTGCGCAAAACCCCACCCGAGAGGACCCATGGCCTTCCCCCGCCGCCATTCACTCTTCCCCTTCCTGAACTGGCTGCCGCGGCAGACCCGCGCCAGCGTCGGTCGTGACCTGATCGTCGGCCTCAGCGGTGCAATTCTTGCCTTGCCACAATCCATTGCCTACGCCCTGATTGCCGGTCTCCCACCGGAATATGGCTTATATGCCGCGATCATCCCGGTGCTGATCGCCTGTCTGTGGGGTTCGTCGTGGCATCTGATTTGTGGTCCAACGGCGGCCATTTCCATCGTCCTCTACGCCAGCGTCAGTCCTCTGGCCGTCCCCGCGTCAGAGGACTACATCACCCTGATCCTGTTGCTGACGCTGCTCGCCGGTATTTTCCAGTGGCTACTGGGTTTGCTGCGCTTCGGTGCCCTGGTGAATTTTGTCTCACACTCGGTGGTGCTGGGCTTCACCCTCGGTGCGGCGGTGGTGATTGCCATCGGCCAAATGCCGAACCTGCTGGGGCTGGAGCTGCCCAACCAGGCCACGGCACTGGACAGCTTCTTGATGGTGTTCAGGCACTTGGGCGAAGTGGATAAACCGTCGCTGGCGCTGGGGTTGGCGACCGTAGGGGTGGGTGTGATCCTGAAATTGCTGCTGCGACGCTGGCCGACTTTATTGATCACCCTGATTCTGAGTGGGCTGCTGGTCTGGCTCTGGCCAGCGATGTTTGGTCACGTGAAGCTGGTCAGCGCGTTTGTCGGACGGCTGCCGCCCTTCAGCCCGTTGCCGCTGGACTTGGACCTGATCCTGCGCCTGCTGCCCAGCGCGGTGGCAGTCGGAATGCTCGGACTGGTGACCAGTCTGTCAATTGCCCGTTCTTTGTCGGC
>DQGF01000413.1:0-7022 GCA_003525045.1 Pseudomonas sp.
AGCGAGGCTTGCCCGCGAACCAGACGACTCGGTATTACTGACTCAACACTCCACCGCACTCACCGCCAACCCACCCCGCGATGTCTCTTTATATTTGTCATGCATATCGGCACCGGTATCACGCATGGTACGGATCACCCGATCCAGTGAGATAAAGTGCTGACCATCGCCCCGCAACGCCATTTGCGCCGCGTTGATCGCCTTCACCGCTGCAATCGCATTGCGCTCGATGCACGGCACCTGCACCAGCCCGCCCACCGGATCGCAGGTCAGGCCAAGGTTATGTTCCAGGCCAATTTCCGCCGCGTTACACAGCTGTTCCGGCGTGGCACCGAGAATCTCTGCCAACCCGGCCGCCGCCATGGCGCAAGCCGAGCCGACCTCGCCTTGGCAACCGACTTCCGCGCCGGAGATCGAAGCGTTCTTTTTGCATAGAATCCCCACCGCCGCCGCGCTGAGGAAATAGTCGATCACGTTGGCGTCGGTCACCACTTCGCTGAACTTCATGAAATAGTGCAAGACCGCCGGAATGATCCCTGCCGCGCCATTGGTCGGTGCCGTGACCATGCGCCCGCCGGCGGCGTTTTCCTCATTGACCGCCAGGGCGAACAGGTTGACCCACTCCATGGCACTCAGTGTCGAACCAATCACGTTGGGCTTGTTCAACTCCTGCAGGCTACGGTGCAGTCTGGCCGCGCGACGACGCACATTCAGGCCACCGGGCAGGATGCCTTCGTGCTTGAGGCCCTGGTCGACGCAATCCTGCATGGCGCGCCAGAGTTTCATCAGGCCGGCGCGGATTTCTTCTTCGCTACGCCAGACTTTCTCGTTGGCCATCATCAACTCTGCGACGCGCAGGTTGTGCTGCTTGCAGAGACTGAGCAGCTCCACGGCGCTAGAGAAGTCATAGGGCAGCACCGTGCGATCCAGGTCCACCACACCGCTGGAGGCTTGAGCCTCATCGACGACAAACCCGCCGCCAATGGAATAGTAGGTATCGCGATGCAACTCACCGTCATCGCCCTCGGCGATCAGGGTCATGGCGTTGGGATGGAATGGCAGGTTTTCGTCGATCAGGCGCATGTCCCGGGCCCAGATAAACGGAACCGCCAAACGACCGTCGAGTAACAGGCTGTCGGTTTCGCGCAGGGTGGCGATGCGGATCCCGATCTGCGACGGATCGATCGCGTCCGGCCACTCGCCCATCAGCCCCATGATCACCGCGTTATCGCTGCCGTGACCGATGCCGGTGGCCGACAGCGACCCATACAGCTGAACCTCGACGCGCCGCACTTGCTCCAAAAGCCCCTGCTCACGCAAACCTTGCACGAACAGCGCCGCGGCCCGCATGGGCCCCACGGTGTGCGAACTGGAAGGGCCAATACCGATTTTGAACAGGTCGAAAACGCTGATAGCCATTGCTGCCGAACTCCTGGATTTGCCAACTCCAGACGCAAAAGCGACTGGTGACGGAGCTGCTACGCTCAAGCTGCAATCCGCCGGTATGGCTGCATCATCAGGCTTTTACCGTGTCGTTCGACGTCTGACACCGACGCACTCTTGTCCACAAACGCCGCGCGCGTTTCACGCAGCGTTTTCGCCGTTTTTTTGCAGTTCAGCACGCAGAACAGGGCAGAAAAAAGCTGTAAACGACGTCACCGACACTGGATGCGACCATCCCTGTACTGGTTACGACGCACCCTGTAGGCGTCAGATTTTCACTGGTACATGATCGTATCGACTCGATTGCAAGGCGCCGTGGCAGAGATGTCTCCAAAACGCCATCCAACCGCAACCTATAAGTGCGGTGGTCCAGTCGGAACACTGCCAAAAAAAACACCAAGGAGTCCATTCATGAAAGGTTCCCCGCCGTTGTTGTTGGCCGCCATGCTGAGTCTGCCGTTTCTGGCGCAAGCCGCAGAACCGGCTCAGTGCAGCACCGTAAACTTCTCCGATGTCGGCTGGACTGACATTACCGTCACCACCGCCACCACCAGCGTCGTTCTCGATGCCCTGGGCTACAAGACCAAGACCACGATGATTTCCGTGCCGGTGACCTACAAATCCCTGGCCGACGGCAAGAACATGGACATATTCCTGGGCAACTGGATGCCGACCATGGAAAACGACATCAAGGCCTACCGCGATGCCGGCACCGTGGACACCCTGCGCGCCAACCTGGAAAACGCAAAATACACACTCGCCGTGCCCGAAGAGTTGTATAACAAGGGTCTGAAAGATTTCGCCGACATCGCCAAGTTCAAGAAAGAACTCGATGGCAAGATCTACGGCATCGAACCGGGCAACGACGGCAACCGCCTGATTCAGAGCATGATCGACAAGAACGCCTTCGGCTTGAAAGACGCCGGCTTCAAGGTGGTCGAGTCCAGCGAGGCAGGCATGCTCTCGCAAGTCGATCGCGCCCAGCGCCGCAACACCGCCGTGGTGTTCCTGGGCTGGGAACCGCACCCGATGAACACGCGTTTCAAGATGAAGTACCTGACCGGCGGCGACGACTTCTTCGGCCCGAACTTCGGTCAGGCAACCATCTTCACCAACACCCGCAAGGGTTATGCCCAGGAATGCAGCAACGTGGGTCAGTTGCTGAAAAACCTGGTGTTTACCCTCGACATGGAAAGCACGCTGATGGGCAACGTCCTGGACGACAAAATGAAGCCTGACGCGGCCGCCAAGGCCTGGCTGAAAAAGAATCCACAGGTGCTCGATACCTGGCTCGCTGGCGTGACCACCATTGACGGTAAACCAGGCCTGGAGGCCGTGAAAGCCAAGCTGGCGCAGTAATCGCTTACGCCGGGCAGGCTTGCCTGCCTGGGCTGTTTATTTCCTTGCATGCGGACGTTCACTACCATGCTGATTGATCAGAAAATACCTTTAGGCCAGTACATCGCGGGCTTCGTTGAATGGTTGACGCAAAACGGCGCCAGCACTTTCGACGCAATCGCCGTGTCACTGGAAACGATGATCCACGGCGTGACTTTTGCGCTGACCTGGTTCAACCCGCTGGCATTGATCGGCCTCATTGCGCTACTGGCACACTTCATTCAACGAAAGTGGGGGCTGACCGTTTTTGTCATCGCCTCCTTCCTGCTGATCCTTAACCTGGGGTACTGGCAGGAAACCATGGAAACCCTTGCCCAGGTGTTGTTCGCCACCCTGGTCTGTGTGGTCATCGGCGTGCCGTTGGGCATCGTCGCCGCGCACAAACCGATGTTCTACACACTGATGCGTCCGGTGCTCGATCTGATGCAGACCGTGCCGACCTTCGTATACCTCATTCCTACCCTGACCCTCTTTGGTCTGGGTGTGGTCCCGGGCCTGATCTCCACGGTGGTGTTCGCGATTGCCGCGCCCATCCGTCTGACCTACCTGGGTATTCGCGATGTTCCGCAGGAATTGATGGATGCCGGCAAAGCCTTCGGCTGCTCGCGCCGTCAACTGCTTTCACGGATTGAACTGCCCCACGCCATGCCAAGCATCGCGGCCGGCATCACCCAGTGCATCATGCTGTCGTTGTCGATGGTGGTGATCGCGGCACTGGTCGGCGCCGACGGCCTGGGCAAACCCGTGGTCAACGCACTGAACACTGCTGATATCGCCCTGGGCTTCGAAGCCGGCCTGGCGATCGTACTGCTGGCGATCATGCTCGACCGTATCTGCAAACAACCCGACGCCAAAGTAGGGGGTGACGCATGAGCATTATTCGGTTCGAAGACGTCGACGTAATCTTCTCCAAAGACCCGCGCGAGGCACTCAAACTCCTCGACCAGGGCATGACCCGCGACCAGATCCTGAAAAAGACCGGGCAGATTGTCGGCGTTGAAAAAGCCAGCCTGGACGTCGAGAAAGGCGAAATCTGCGTGCTGATGGGCCTGTCCGGCTCCGGCAAGTCCAGCCTGCTGCGCTGCATCAACGGCCTCAACACCGTCAGCCGTGGCAAGTTGTTCGTCGAACACGAAGGCAAGCAGATCGACATCGCTTCCTGCACGCCGGCGGAACTGAAAATGATGCGCACCAAGCGCATTGCGATGGTGTTTCAGAAATTCGCCCTGATGCCTTGGCTGACGGTTCGCGAGAACATCAGTTTCGGTCTGGAAATGCAGGGACGTCCGGAGAAGGAGCGGAAAAAACTGGTCGATGAAAAGCTTGAGCTGGTGGGCCTGACCCAGTGGCGCAACAAGAAGCCCGACGAGCTTTCCGGCGGCATGCAACAACGTGTGGGCCTGGCCCGCGCATTGGCGATGGACGCCGACATCCTGCTGATGGACGAACCGTTCTCGGCACTCGACCCGCTGATCCGCCAAGGCCTACAGGACGAATTGCTGGAGCTGCAAAGCAAGCTGAACAAAACCATCGTGTTCGTAAGTCACGACCTCGATGAAGCACTGAAGCTGGGCAGCCGTATCGCGATCATGAAAGACGGTCGGATTGTCCAGTACAGCAAGCCGGAAGAAATCGTCCTCAACCCTGCGGACGACTATGTGCGGACCTTCGTCGCCCACACCAACCCGCTGAACGTGTTGTGCGGTCGCAGCCTGATGCGCACCCTGGACAACTGCAAACGTATCAATGGATCGGTGTGCCTGGATCCGGGTGGCGATTCGTGGCTGGACCTGGCTGAAGGCAACACCATCAAAGGCGCACGCCAGAACGGTGCGAGCCTGGACCTGCAGAACTGGATTCCAGGGCAAGCGGTTGAAGGGCTGGGACGTCGGCCGACACTGGTGGACTCGAACATCGGCATGCGCGACGCGCTGCAGATTCGTTATCAGACCGGCAACAAGCTGGTGCTGCACGACAACAACAAGGTGGTCGGGATTCTCGGTGACAGCGAGCTGTATCACGCGCTGCTCGGGAAGAATCTGGGGTAAGGCAACAGACACAACAACGCCGCGAGAGGATCGCGGCGTTTTTGTTTATGGGATATCGGGAGTAGATGTGTATTGCCCCATCTGGTCCCTTCGCGGGCAAGCCTCGCTCCTACAGGATTGAGGTCGATCGCAAAGGGTCGGTGCCCCTTCCCTTGTAGGAGCGAGGCTTGCCCGCGAAGAAGACGACGCGGTGCTTCAGACGAAACACCGCGCCCACCCACAACTCAGCTATACACCCGGCCAAGGAGCTGCCGATGGCTTTCAAACTGATCGAGCACGTCACGGGTAATCTGATCCTGAGTGAAGCCCATCAAGTCGTAATCCTGGCTGCCGTTGTGCAGGTACACCTCGGCACGGTAGTAACGCGCACGCGGCTCATCGGCACTCTCAGCCGACACCGTGTCGCTCGCCGCCGCCAGATAACCATCCAGGCTCACTTCGTAGACAAAGGGATTGCCCTCCTCCATCTCGATCCGCACGCCCATGCAGCGCTTGGCCTTGCCCAGCAACGTTTGTACGCCCAGGCCCTTACCACGCAGTTGAACCACGGCCGCCTCCAGCGCCGGGCTGACTTGCTTGTCCATGAAGCGCTGAATAATCGACTGGCTCGGCTGCAGGTCCAGCTGCGTCAAGCGCTCGCTGAAACCACGACGACCGCGCGCCGCGAGCTCCGCTTGCTCATGGCACAGAGGCTCCGGCAGTGCGAGAGAAGAACACAAGGCAACGCGATACCCGACCAATCGGTTAGTTGGCAGCCGACCGACGGGTGATATAAAGACACCCCGAAAAAAGCCCGCCCCCCAAGAACGCCGGTGCGTATAGGTTTCGAGCAGTTTTGAATGTCGGTTTATCGCCATTTTCACGTAGGAAAAATCTGTAAACAGCGACGATTTGTCGCAGAGCTTATTCTTTGTTGATTGAACGTTCAATCAAAACAAAATAGACTGGCCTTCAATCCGATAGACGTCTTGCGTCTGCCGGAAGGCCTAAGGAGATGTGCAAGATGCCCAAGGTCGGTATGCAACCCATCCGCCGCCAGCAGTTGATCGAAGCCACGCTGCAAGCGGTAGATCAGGTCGGAATGGGGGACGCCAGCATTGCGCTGATCGCCCGTTTGGCCGGTGTCTCGAATGGCATCATCAGCCACTACTTTCAGGACAAGAACGGCCTGATCGCCGCCACGGCGCAGTATCTGATGAGTGTCCTCAGCGAGAACGTCACCGCGCGTCGTCAGGCGCTGGAGGACGACAGCCCGCGGGCTCACCTCCAGGTGATTATCGAAGGCAACTTCGACGCCAGCCAGGTCAACGGCCCGGCAATGAAAACCTGGCTGGCCTTCTGGGCCACCAGCATGCACCACCCGTCTTTGCACAGGTTGCAGCGGATCAACGATCACCGCCTGTATTCCAACCTGTGCTGCCAGTTCCGCCGTGTATTGCCGCTCGATGACGCGCGCAGTGCAGCTCGGGGCCTGGCAGCCCTCATTGACGGCTTGTGGTTGCGCGGCGCGCTGTCGGGAGATGCTTTCGACACCGGGCAGGCGCACCAGATCGCTTACGAATACATGGATTTCCAACTGGCCAAGCAGGTGAGTTAGAGCACACATAAACCGCTCAACCCCTGAACCGCCACTGACCAGCGTTGCCAACGCTTTACGGCACGCCCAGTGGTTAACGCCAACCAACTTATGCACTTGCGAGGACTTTATGGCCCGTTTCGAACTGCAAAAACTCTACATCGATGGCGGCTACAGTGACGCCAGCAGCGACGCCACCTTCGAAGCCATCAACCCGGCTAACGGTGAAGTCCTCGCAACCGTTCAGCGTGCGACCAAGGAAGACGTTGAACGCGCCGTGGTCAGCGCCGAAAAGGGCCAGAAAATCTGGGCCGCGATGACCGCCATGGAGCGTTCGCGCATCCTGCGTCGTGCCGTGGACATCCTGCGCGAGCGCAACGATGAACTGGCCGCACTCGAAACCCTGGACACCGGCAAGTCGTACTCCGAAACCCGTTACGTCGACATCGTCACCGGCGCTGACGTGCTGGAGTACTACGCAGGTCTGGTGCCAGCCATCGAAGGCGAGCAGATTCCGCTGCGCACCACGTCTTTCGTCTACACCCGTCGCGAGCCGC
>DQGF01000413.1:7300-7487 GCA_003525045.1 Pseudomonas sp.
CACCACGTCTTTCGTCTACCCCCGTCGCGAGCCGCTGGGCGTCGTGGCCGGTATCGGCGCGTGGAACTACCCGATCCAGATCGCCCTGTGGAAATCCGCCCCTGCCCTGGCAGCCGGTAACGCGATGATCTTCAAGCCAAGCGAAGTCACGTCCCTGACCACGCTGAAGCTGGCCGAGATCTACACC
>DQGF01000413.1:7806-7996 GCA_003525045.1 Pseudomonas sp.
AAGCCGGCGTTCCGGCTGGCGTGTTCAACGTCCTGACCGGCAGCGGCCGTGAAGTCGGCACCTGGTTGACCGAGCACCCACGCATCGAAAAAATCTCCTTCACCGGTGGCACCGACACCGGCAAGAAGGTGATGGCCAGCGCTTCCGGCTCTTCGCTGAAAGACGTGACCATGGAACTGGGCGGCAAATC
>DQGF01000413.1:8373-8552 GCA_003525045.1 Pseudomonas sp.
TACAGCTCCGGTCAGGTCTGCACCAACGGCACTCGCGTGTTCGTACCGAGCCACCTGAAAGCCGCGTTCGAAGCCAAGATCGCTGAGCGCGTAGCGCGCATCCGCATCGGCAACCCGGAAGACGAGAACACCAACTTCGGCCCCTTGGTCAGCTTCGCCCACATGGAAAGCGTGCTGGG
>DQGF01000413.1:8843-8989 GCA_003525045.1 Pseudomonas sp.
GCCCACATGGAAAGCGTGCTGGGTTACATCGCCAAAGGTAAGGAAGAAGGCGCTCGCCTGCTGTGCGGCGGTAGCCGTCTGACCGAAGGCGACTTCGCCAAAGGCGCGTTCGTAGCCCCTACCGTGTTCACCGACTGCACCGACGA
>DQGF01000413.1:9325-9471 GCA_003525045.1 Pseudomonas sp.
GAAATCTTCGGCCCGGTGATGAGCATCCTGACTTACGAAACCGAAGAAGAAGTGATCCGTCGTGCCAACGACACCGACTTCGGCCTGGCCGCTGGTGTTGTCACCAAGGACCTGAACCGCGCCCACCGCGTGATTCATCAACTGGA
>DQGF01000413.1:9699-10121 GCA_003525045.1 Pseudomonas sp.
CAACGACACCGAGTTCGGCCTGGCTGCCGGCGTGGTGACCAAGGACCTGAACCGCGCTCACCGCGTGATTCATCAACTGGAAGCCGGTATCTGCTGGATCAACGCCTGGGGCGAGTCCGACGCCAAGATGCCGGTCGGCGGCTACAAGCAGTCGGGTGTGGGCCGTGAGAACGGGATCAGCTCTCTCAATAACTTCACGCGCATTAAGTCCGTGCAAGTCGAACTGGGTGAGTACGTTTCGGTATTTTGATTAGCTGATCCAGCTACCAGCGGCAAGCTTCAAGCTGCAAGTAAAAGCAGTTTGGTTTGCCGCCATCTCAACACCGCTCGCTGCTCTTTCTTGCAGCTTGAAGCTTGCAGCTTGAAACTCCCGGAGGGCCTATGTCCCAAGAATTCGATTACATCATCATCGGTGCCGGCTC
>DQGF01000413.1:10151-10332 GCA_003525045.1 Pseudomonas sp.
AAGCAGTCGGGCGTGGGCCGTGAGAACGGCATCAGCTCGCTGAACAACTTCACACGCATCAAATCGGTACAGGTCGAACTGGGCGATTACGCCTCGGTTTTCTAAGCAGGCATCTGCTTCGCCTGCGAGGCCGCCTTCGCTGGCAAGCCAGCTCCTACAAGGACAGCGCAATACCTGTAGG
>DQGF01000594.1:0-11297 GCA_003525045.1 Pseudomonas sp.
ATGTTGCCGGAACCGACGATGGCGACTTTCAATTTGTTGTTCATAATGTTGTGCAACCTCAGTCGAAACGCACCGAGCAACTGCCGATACCGGCAATGCTCACCCGCAAATTATCCCCGGCCACCACTGGCACCATCGCCGACAGCGCACCGGACAGAATTACTTCACCCGCCTTGAGGCTCATCCCCAGCCGGCCCAAGGTATTGGCCAGCCACGCCACGGCGATAGCTGGCGAGCCCATGGTCGCGGCCCCGGCGCCGGTGCCCACGATCCGGCCGTTTTTCTCCAGCACCATGCCGGTTGTGTACAGGTCCAATTGGCGTGGGCTGACCAGGCGATCACTGAGCACGAACACGCCGCACGAAGCGTTATCCGCCACCGTGTCCTGGATCTTGATTTTCCAGTCGCGGATGCGCGAATCAACGATCTCGAAACACGCCATGACCCCCTCCGTAGCCCGTAAAACGTCGGCGACGGTGATGCCGGGGCCTGACAGATCGTGCTTGAGGACAAAGGCAATTTCGCCCTCGGCCTTGGGCTGGATCAGCCCGGCCATGGCCACGCTGCCGCCCTGGTCGACGACCATGGCATCGGTCAACTGGCCAAAGTCCGGCTGACGCACGCCGAGCATGTCCATCACCGCCTGACTGGTGACGCCGATTTTTTTGCCGATGATCCGCTCACCGCCGGCCAAGCGGCGGCCGATCAGGTGTTGCTGGATCTGGTAGGCCTGCTCGAGGGTCAAGTCTGGATGGCTTTCGGTCAGCGGCGCGATGGCCTGCGCTTCGACAAGCGCATTGAATAGCGTGTCGCCCAGCTGTTGCGTATCGACGCTTGAATGATTCACGTAGTGACTCCTGCCCTTTGGCGAAAATTATCGGTGCACGTTTCGGGTGATGGCGTCGTAGCCCGCCTTTGCACAGTCGCAATCCTGCTCTTCACTGGCGCCGGACACGCCGATTGCGCCAACCAGGCGATCGCCCAGGTGCAATGGCAATGCCCCGCCCATGGGCACCAACCGTGGCCGCAGGATCAAACACTGGCGGACATGGTCGGGGGCGTCACGCAGGCGCTTGCCGACATCAGCGGTGGGCATGGCGAAGGACACGGCGGTCAACGCCTTGTCCTGCGCCAGATCGATGGTATGCAGTGGAGCCCCGGCACTTCGACCGAAGGCCAGCAAATGCCCGCCACCGTCCAGTACCGCAACGCTGACCCGCCAACCATGGTTGCTGGCGTATTGCAAAGCGGTGTCCAGCGCCAACCGGGCCGTCGCCATGCTCAGCGGATCGGCCAACTGGGTGTCGGCCAGGGGAATGTCCAAATTCATACACAGATTTCCTTAAGTGAGGTGGCAGGCTGCGCAACCGGTCTGACCGGACGGAGCAGATAGCAGGCCAATGCGGGCACCAGAACCAACGCCACCAGCATGTTGCAAAGGAACATGAAGGTGAGCAGAACGCCCATGTCGGCCTGGAACTTGATCGGAGAGAACACCCAGGTGACGACACCCAGGGACAGCGTCAGGCCGGTGAATACCACCACCCGACCGGTAAACATCAATGCCTGCCGATAGGCCGTCGCCAGGCTTTCGCCACGGCGCAGCCAGAACAGCGTCACGCTGAGGATGTACAGCGCGTAGTCGACGCCGATGCCCACGCCCAGCGCCACCACCGGCAAGGTTGCCACTTTCAATCCCATGTTCAGTTGGACCATCAATGCCTCGGCCACCAACGACGTGAGGATCAACGGCAGCACTGCGCACAGCACCGCACGCCATGAACGAAACGCTATGAAGCACAGCAGCGACACCACCAGGTACACCCCCAGCAACATCCGCGTATTGGCGCTTTTCACCACGATGTTGGTAGCGCTTTCAATCCCGGCATTGCCAGCGGCCATCAGGAACGTGGCCTGCTCATCGTTGTATTTTTCCGCGAAGGCAGCCGTGGCCTGGACCACCGACTCAAGCGTGTCGGCCTTGTGATCCTTGAGGTAGGCGTAGATCGACAGCAGGCTACAGGTACCGTTGAACAGCTCACGCGGTGAGCGCATGGCGGCAGCGTTGATCATCGATTGGTTGGGCGGCAACTCGTCCCATTTGAAGTTGCCCTCGTTCATCCCGACGTTGATCTTGCGTGACAGCCCCGCGATGGATTTGGTGGTTTCAACCCCAGGCAATTCGCGCAGGCGCCATTCCAGTTCTTCAACCTTGCGCAAAATCGAGTAGTCGACGCATTTTCCGGCCGGGGTTTCGACCATGATCACGAACACATCGCTGCTGGCCTGGTAATGCTCGATGATGAAGTGGTTATCCCGGTTGTAGCGCGAATCGGCGCGCAACTCCGGCGCGCCAGGGTCGAGGTCACCGACCTTCAAGCCCGTGCCCATCCACAACGCGCCAAGCCCGACGAGCACCGCCACGCCAATCGCCAGCCGCGCCGCACGTCGACCGGTGAAGTGCTCGAACAGCCGCACCAGTAATGGCGGCGATTGCCCTTCAAGCAGGGTTTCATGCTTGAGGCTACGGGCCGCCGCGGCCGGTGAAACACCGGTGAACGAGAGCATGATCGGCAGTAAGGCCAGGTTGGTGAATACCAGGATGCCAACGCCCAGGCTGGCGATCAGGGCCAATTCCTTGATGACCGGCACGTCGACGATGGTCAACACCGCGAACCCCACGACATCCGCCAGCAGTGCAGTGATGCCCGCAGCAAACAAACGACGGAAGGTGTAACGGGCGGCGATCAACCGGTGAGTACCGCGCCCGACATCCTGCATGATGCCGTTCATTTTCTGCGCGCCGTGACTCACGCCAATGGCATAGACCAGAAACGGTACCAGGATCGAATAGGGGTTGAGCTCATAATCCAGCAGCGGCAACAGACCCAGCAGCCAGATCACGCCAATCAACGTGCAGCCCTGCACCACCAGCGTACTGCGCACGCAGCGGGTGAATTGGTAGAGGATCGCACTGGTGATCAACACCGCCACCGCAAAAAACCCCAACACCGCGTACAGACCATCTATCAGGTCGCCCATCACTTTGGCGAAACCGATAATGTGGATGTCTACGCCACGCTGCGAATACGTATTGCGCAAGGATTCCAGGCTGTCGGAAAGCTGTTTGTAGTCCAGGGACTGACCGGTTTTAGGGTCGATTTCCAACAGGGGCAAATAGATGATGCTCGAACGCAGATCACGCGCCACCAGTTGACCTGTTTCACCGGAGCGCTCGACGTTGGCACGCAAGCTGTCCAGGCTTTCTGCACCACCATCAAAGCCATCCGGGACCACCGGGCCACCGTCAAAGCCTTCTTCAGTCACCCCCTGCCAGCGTGTCGCCGGGGTCCAGAGCGAACGCATGAAGGCGCGGTCGACACCGTTGACCAGGTACAACTCGTCGTTGAGCTGGCGCAGTGTTTCCATGTATTGGGCGTTGAAAATATCGCCCTCTTCACGCATCGACACTGCCACCCTTATCGCGTTACCCGCACCCTTGAGGTCGCGGGCATGCTCCAGGTAATTGAGGGTGAAGGGATGATGCGCGGGAATGGTTTTCAGGTAGCTGGCATTGAGCCGTACCTGGCTGGCCGCTATCGCGAGTAACACCGTGACCATCAGGCAGAAGCCGACCACCAGGAAGCGGTGGTTGAACAACACGCGCTCCAGACGATTACCTGAATATTTATCGAAATCCGCCAAGGAGGCGATAGCGGTGAAGCCATCGGAATTGCTGATAGCCATCGTGAGTAACCTTCTTCTATACAGGCCGACTTAGCGCAAAGCGCTCGGCGGGAAACGAGTAATGCCATTGGTCCCGACGGCCAGGCTGCCGCCATCGGGCAGCGCCAGCAGAGCGATCAATGGGAAGCGTTCTTCAGGCAACACCGCACGGAAGCTGCGACCGTCATCACGGCTGAGCCAGCCCTGCCCGGACTCATCGGCCAACAGCAGCGAGCCGTCGCGCAATTCGGTGGCCGCCGTCAGGCTCTTGCTCGATGCCACGGTCACAGGCTGCCAACTGGTCCCCTGATCGACGGAGCGGAACACATGCCCGCGCAAGCCCACTGCAAGCAAGCTGTTATTGCGCGTGGCCAACAGGCCAAAGAAGCTGCCCTCGTAAGGGCTCGAAAAACGAGTGAAACCGCGCAAGTCATTGTTCACTCGCATCAACGCGCCCTGCTCCCCGGCCACATAAACCCGACCACCCAAGACCTGCACCGCGTTGAGGTGTTGTGAGTCACTACCATCGAGCAACGCCAGCACCGGCTGCCAGCTCTGACCGGCATTTTGCGTACTGAACGCCAACCCATAGGCGCCCAAAGCCAACACCCGTCCATCGCCCATGCACTGCACGGCTAAAAACGGTTTGTCAGCGCCTTCGGCCACCAGCCGGCGCGCCTCGTCGATCTGGTCAGGGTTCTGGCGCACCTGCAAAATCGACTTGGCGGCTTGCCCGCCCTCCATTTGCCGAGTCCAGTGGACGCCGCCATCGCGGGTGGCGAGAATCACCCCACGATGGCCAACAGCCCAGCCATTGGCGGCATCGGCAAAGCAGATGCCGGTCAGGCTGACCGAGACCGGAACACTGGCTTGCTGCCAGTGCTGGCCTTGATCGTCAGAGTAAAGAACGGTGCCGCGCATGCCGGCGACCCCCAGCCGCTCGCCCGCCATCGCGGCGGCATTGAGCGCGGAACGGCTGGCCAGGGCCGAGACCATGGCACTCTGCTCCAGCGTATCGGCCACGTTTCTTGATTCGGCGCTGCTGGTCGAAACCAGTCCCGCGATCAAGCTGAAACACAGCATGCTCGCAAACGCATATTTATTTTTATTCACCACATACCTCCGATAAGACAGGCGAGCCCTTCGGGAAAGGAAGGACCCGCCACAAACATCAGCGTGCGCTCATCTTGGTCAGCGACTCCGGCGAGAAGAAACTTTCACGTCGACGCTCGGTGATTGCGAATTGCTCATTGCCCGCGTCGCCCATCGCACAGTTGTACATCCAGGCCTTGGTCCGGTGGTCGTGGAAGAAGCCGGTGCAATAGTTCGCGGTTGCCGGGATATCCGGGGCCACGAATGGCGTGCTCAACGACGTGCGCCACAAAGTGCCTTCGGCGTCCCAGCCATCGATGATCGCGTTACCCCAGTTGTCTTCGTCGTAGTAGTACTTGCGCTTTGGCACTGCATGTCGTTTGCCGGCCTTGAGGGTCGCTTCGACTTCCCAGACACGGTGCAGCTCCCAGCGCATGTAATCGGGGTTGACGTGACGCTGGGCCATGACTTTTTCATCGGCGTTGGCCAGCAACTTGTTGTTGTTGTAAGGAATGATCATTTCCTTCTTGCCGATCAGCTTCCAGTCGTAACGCTCCGGCGAGCCGGTGCCACCGTAGTTTTCATCGACGAAGTTGACGCCCGACGCCACCGGGTTGGGCGTGTCGAAGTTGATGCTCGGCGCGCGACGCACCCGGCGCTGGCCCGACAGGTATTGCCACAGGGTGCGGCCCTGCACGTAGTCCGTCACGTTGTGCACCATCAACGCCTCACCCGCGCGGAATGCCGGGGCGTAGGTCAGCTGAATGGCCATCATGAAGTTCGGCCCGGCGGTTTCCACCGAACCTTCCTTGTAGTAGTACGGATACTGCGCATCGTCCTCTGCGGCTGTGGCCAGGACTCGCTGACCGTCCGCCGTTGTGGTCCAGACCTTGTACTTGGTTTTTGTGGCCTCGCCACGCCACAGCAGCTGGTGGTTCCACTGCACTTCGATACCGGACTTGGGTATCGGGAATGGCACCCCTCCGTAAGCGCCCTTGACCACCAGGCCGTCACTTTCCAGGGTGGCGCGAGTGGCGTTTTTCAGGGTGTTGTCATACACCCACTGCGGCGCCGATGCGGTGCGGCGTGTAGGGAACACATCGATGCGGAACGTCTGCGGGTTGTCCTTGATCAGCTGGATCACGCCGTCGCTGAGTTTGTCCTGGTACTTGGCCAGATTGGCGGCGGTGATGGTGTACAACGGTTTGTCTTGGGCGAACGGGTCGAACGCCCGATGGCCCTGCTGATAGCCCGCCGGTACCGTGGAGTAACCACCGGTCCAGGCCGGGATACTGCCATCGGCATTGCCGGCACGCTCGGCACCCATCGGTGTCAGCGTCGTGTTCAGCGCCTGCGCGTCAGCCGCGCTGACGCCCGCGTAGGCGGACATGACCGACAAGGACAGGGTGAAACCGGTCAACAGCTGAGTGAGCTTATTGTTTTTCATGGCCATTACTCAGAATGTATGAGAGACGCTGAAGGACACGAAATCCCGATCAGCATTGGTCTGTTTGAAGGTTTTGATACCGTTGATATTGATCGGCGCCGAGGGGCCGTAATACCCGGTGTAGGCCAGGGTGAAGGTGACCGATTTCAAATAGTCCGCCGTCAGACCGATGTTGTAGTCGCCGCCTTTGGCCTGGCTGAAACCGCCGACCGCCGATGAGCGTCCGTCAATGCCGTAGCTAAAACCCGTAGGCACAGAGAGGTCGACACCGTCGATGACCTGGAAATAGGTCGGGGAAAATGCGACACGAATCGCTGTGGCATCGCGTGTGCCATTGGGGTCAAGGTTGTCGAGGTTTTTCTCTACGCTGAGGGTGCGGTTCCAGGCCAATTCACCGAGCAGGCTGGCGGTATCCCAGAACGCACTGGTGGGCATGATGTAGATCATGTTGACCTGGGCGTGGGCGGTGCGGCCCACGGCATAGAGACGGTTGCTATCGTTATCGCCGTTGCCCGCCAGATCGACCATGGTCAGGCTGACCAACGGTGCGTTGTCGCGCACCGACGTTTCAAACCCGACGTTGACATCACCGAAGCCGCGGTTGGCGCTGAAGCCGTAGGCGCGGATGTCCTCAGGGAACACCAGCATGTACTCGCCGATCTGGTCCGCGCGGCTGCCTGCGCCAACCCCGGGACGCAGCTGAACCTGGAAGTTTTTGTCGTGGTAGTTGATGGCGTACAGACCGAAGTCGGTATCCAATGCCTCGGAGCGGTAGCGCAGCTGCACGCCCCACTGACCACTGTCGCGAGCTTCGACGTCTTTGCCGCGATAGAAGGAGGCCGCTGGCACACCGTTCGGCAGGCGTCCCACGACAATCCTTTCACCGCCTTCATCCAGCAGGTCGGCCGGGCTGAAATAGCTGCCTGCCCCAGGTATACGGGTACGTTCCCACTCGAACTGGTAGTAACCGCCGACCGAGATCGTTGGCGTGATCTGCAGTTGCGTGGAGAACTGTTTGACCGGTAGCCCAAGCTCCTTGAATTGCGAGTTGGGTACGGTCAGCGCACGTACCGCATCGATCGGTTGCTGGCCGGCGGCAATACCGTTGCCGCCGTAGAACAGGCTTTCACCGTAGAGCAACGAGTGTTGGCCCAAACGCGACACGCCCCACATTTCATCGCCCACATCGTAGTTGGCGTAGACAAACGCATCGCGGAACTCTGCGTCGCGCCCGTGCAAGTCGCGCGTATCCTTGGTGAACTGGTCATGACGAACGCTGAAGGAGTTGGCGGTTTCCGGAGAGTTGTTGTCGTTGCCCTTGTTGTACACATCGTCGTACCAGGCCGCGCCGCTGACCCGCGCACCGACCTTCTGGTAGGAGATGTCAAATTCGGAGAACAGGTCCAGGCGGTTGGAAATCATGCCTTTGTCGAAATTGCGATCGCCATCGTCCAGGTTCGAGTCCGCGACCAGCTTGTCGTGCTGGTCCTTGACGCGCCAGGCGTTGGAGTACTTGACGTTGGTATCGAAGCGGACCTTCAGGTCGGAATTGCCGGTATCGAAATCCATCGCCTGCGCGCTGGACAATACTGAACAGCCAAGCAAAGCCGCTGCCAGGCGGGTCAGTCGTGGACGCTGGCCAGCCGAACGGACACAACCGGGTGCTCGGTTCTGATGTATAGACATTAAAAGACCTCTGCGACAGTAAGCCGATTTTTGTTTTTATGAGTGACCGCCGAGGAAGCGGTAGTCGGGTCTCGTCGGGAGGAATGTCTTCCTCCCGATCCAGCGATTCAGTCGTTGAGCGACACAGGCTCCAGGCCGAATATCATGGGTGGCAGTTGCTGCCCCAACAGATAGGCGCCGAGCATGCCCGCCGTGTCATCGGCGTTCTGGGTAATGTGGTTGGACGCGGCGATGACGTCGCGCAGGATTCGCTGGAGTGGATTGTTGAGGTAAATGCCGCGGGCTGACGTTGCCTTGAACAGCAGCATCACCGCCTCTTCGCAGTCGCGACCGACACGCGCGATGTCGAGCATGTAGTGCACGCGGTCAAAGGCCGGCACCAGTTCGCGCCGCTCGACGTATTCGCTGCTTTCGGCCAGCATTTGCAGCAGTCGCGCACGGGCTGAGCGCACCCGGACCACCGCATTACCCAGCCGATCCTTGACGTACGGACTCAGTGCCGCCCCTGCGCCGTCTGTGGTGTTGGTGCGCACACTCATCTGCCGAATGTACTCATCGATCCCGCCCTGGGCCATCCCCACGAGCAATGCCGAAACGGCACCAAAGAAGATCTGGTTGAACGGGTACAGGTAGTTCGTTGGACGGTCGCTGTAGGTGTACTGAATCAGGCTGTGGGCGCGGTGATGCGGCACGAACGCATGCTTGATCACCAGGCTCTTGCTGCCGGTACCGGCCAGGCCGAATGTGTGCCAATCGTCTTCAATGACCCATGCCGAGCTGGGCACCAGCATCGACATGCGATCAATGACATTGCCGCTGGCATCACGCCGCAGGCCACCAAGGAACGCCCATTTACCGTGATCGCAACCGCTGGAAGTTTTCCACGTGCCGCTGATGTTGAAGCCACCCTCGACCTCTTCGACCTTGCCGAATGGCGGGTAGGACGAGGCCGTGATCACCGCATTGTCTTCACCCCAGGCATCCAGGCACGCCTGCTCTGGCAACGAACCGTATTCCCACTGGTGGATACCCAGAATCATCATGTTCCAGGCGCTGCTGCAGCAGCCACGACCCAACTCCATCAGGACTTTGTAGAACACCGCAGGGTTCATCTCCCAGCCGCCATATTCTTTGGGCTGGAGGATTTTGAAGAAACCGGCGTTGACGAACGCCTCGATGGTTTGGCTGGACACCATGCGGTTCTTTTCTACTGACTCGGCTTTTTCCATCAGCATCGGAATCAACCCGCGCGCGCGCTCGAGCAATTGCGCTTCGGTTGGAATCGCCTGGGCATCCACAGGCTCGGTTGGCTTGACGAAGTCGTTCATAGGTCTGTGATCTCTGGTTTATTGTTTTTGTCTGCACGTCGAAAGCCGTCAGGGCTTCACTTGAGCGCTGCGAACCTGCTGTTGAAATACACCAAGGGGCCGTCCTGCTCTTGCAGGCCTCGGACGCCGACAACTTCTCCGATAAACATGTCGTGGGTGCTGGCCGGTATGACTTGTTCCAACCGGCACTCGAAACTCACCAAAGCGTCTTCGAGCAGCGGCACGCCGGTGACCCCTGACTCCCAGCAACCTTCTGCAAAGCGTTCCTCGCCGCTGACCCCTTCGACCATCCCGGCAAAGCGTTTGGCAATGAACTCCTGGTCATGGGCCAGCACATTGATGCTGAAAGCGCCGGCGCGCTGAATCACTTCATGAGCACGAACATTGCGGTTCACGCAGATCAGCAGCCGCGGCGGGTCGGCGGTGATTGAACACACCGCCGTCGCCGTCAGCCCGGCTCTCTCGTTGTCACTGCCGCTGGCAATCACCACACAGGCACCGGCCAGATGGCGCATGCCTTTGCAGAAATCAGCGGTCGCTACCGTCGGCGGAATCACTGCTTGCGTACTGCTCGATTGAATGGCGTTTAACATCTGGAAAACCTCACTGTGTCGCAGGCACTGGTGGCCCACATGCGTGTTTGCTGCACGGCCAGGCCGGCAGTCCGCTGCGGATCAGAGAACGATGTTGCGTTTGTGACCCCAGTCGCTCATTTTGTTGAACGCCTTCACTTCCCAATGCTCATCGTCAATGACGACTCCGCCCCAACCCATTTCAAAGTTGAACCCCGAAGGGGTCTGGGCATAGAAAGAAAAGGTCCTGTCGTTCGGGTGATGACCGAGTTCGAGAATGATTGGAATGCCCGCCTTGATGCAGCGGTCGTAGGCCATGCCGACGTCGTCCATGTTCTGCACCTGGACCATGAAGTGGTTGAGCACCTTGGGGCTAGGCGCCTGAGCGGTGGCGATGGAATGGTGGCGGCCCGTTGCGGTGTGGAAGAACGTGGCGTCCACCACGATGCCCGGCTGCACTTCCTCACGGATGTAATCACTGACTCGCAGCTTCAAGACATCCGTGTAAAAGCGCACGGTTTCCGGCCCGTTTTTGGCAAACGGCAAGAGGTGGCCGATGCCAAGATCGCCGGTAACGAAACTGCCCTTGAGCACTTTCGAACGAAACGTGTCGTTGAGGCCTGCTTCGCTGTGGCCGTAGAAAAATTCGTGAGTGAAACCGTTCGGGTCCTGGCAGCTGTATGCCTTCTCTACCATGCGTCGCTGCAACATCTCCCTGGACAGCACTTCGACCGGAACATCTTTTTCACGCAGCTCGCCGACATAACTCTCAAGCTCCTGCTCGCTGCGAAACTGCCAGCCCGCTACCAGGATGTCGTCGATGGGATTTTTTTCCAGGAAGAATCGCTGGGCGTATTCATCCATGCGCAAGGTCAAGCCCTGCTCGTCGCGTTTGGCCACCTGCATGCCGATAATGTCAGTGGCCAGCCACTGCCATTTATCAAGGTCGCTTACACCGAATCCTGCGTAGGCCAACGAGTGAATTTCTGCCACTTGCCTGCACCTCATCTTGTTTTTGTTGTTCTGCTCTTTCTGGTAACGCTTTGAAGAACAGCTGTTGGAGGGACAAGAGCAAGCGCTGTGCCAGCATTTGAAATTTAAAAAATTAAATAAATATTCTTTATTAATCATCGTGTTACGACCAACCGGTAGCGGATTTTTGGCCACGACCCGTGTTCGTACGAATGCAGGAGGATTTAAGAAAATTCGAAAACTCCGAATTTCATTCACGGATTTTCGCGAATGCCAGGCAGTGGGAAAAAAATGACTGGAATGCAGAGAATGGATAGCGCACCCAACGCCCCCTGTGCTTCAGTGCGCGCAGCGTAGGAGCGAGGGCTTGCCCGCGAAGGCGCCAGCTCAGTCACCACTGTGAGGCGCTCATGACATTTCTGGCACGCGCCTGGCATTGGATACTTGCTTCTGCTATTTGCTATTTGCTATTTG
>DQGF01000594.1:11608-12753 GCA_003525045.1 Pseudomonas sp.
GCTATTTGCTATTTGCTATTTGCCTTCAATAAGTAACAAAAACATAGGCTCATAATGACTACTCCCCCAATCGATGACGAAGCGCGTTCGCGGCAGTCGCGTAATCGCAATGGCATTAACATCATCACCGACCTGCGCTTCCCGGACATGCAGGACCTGGTCGACCGGCTGTATTTCAACCCCAAGGAGGGACTGATCTGGCTGGGTGATAAACGCATGATGCTGATGCATGTAGAGGCGTTTGGCGCTTTGCGTCAGGAGCTGCTGGAAAGCAACGGTGTGGAGTTCACCCGCGGCTTGTTGACCCGTGTCGGCTACCTGACGGGCCAGCGTGATGCCGACCTGGCAATCCAGGCCCGCGGCACGGGTAATGAACTGGACATTGCTGCGGCTGGGGGGCAGTTGCACGCTTTGTCCGGCATCGTCGAAGTCGCCCCGGTGTGCATTGAGTTCGACCACGCAAAGGGCTTCAAATACGGCGAGTTCACGTGGAAGCGCTCCGTCGAAAGTGACGTGCACATCGCCGCCAACGGGGTCAGCACCGACCCTATTTGCTGGATGGAAGTGGGCTATAGCTCAGGGTTCATGAGCCGCCTCATGGGCCGTCGCTTACTGGCCAGGGAAACGCAATGCCAGGGCTGCGGAGATGATCTGTGCCGGGTCATCGTCAAACCGGTCGAGGACTGGGACAACACCGAAGATGACCTCAAATACTTTCAGCCACGGGTAACCGACCATCGCCGGGCACAGCCGGTCAAGCCTGTTAAAAACCCCACCGCCAAGGCGGCCCCATCGCCTTTCGGACTGGAAGAGAGCCAGCCGTCGGTGACCGAACTCGGCCGCCCGGTGGGGAGTTCCGCCGCCTACCACATTGCCATGCATAAAATCCTGCGGGTGGCCGGCACCAATGCAACTGTCCTGCTGCTGGGCGAGAGCGGAGTCGGCAAAACGATGTTCGCCCACGAGTTGCACTCCAACAGCCTGCGGGCCAACACGCCTTTCGTTGAAATCAACTGTGCAGCAATCCCCGAGCAACTGATCGAGTCAGAACTATTCGGCGTTCAACGCGGTGCCTATTCGGGTGCTACTGACCCGCGTCCGGGGCGTTTTGAAATTGCCCATGGCGGAACGATCTTCCTCGACGA
>DQGF01000594.1:13054-13185 GCA_003525045.1 Pseudomonas sp.
GGAACGATCTTCCTCGACGAGATTGCCACCTTGAGCATGACAGCCCAAGGCAAACTGCTGCGAGTGCTGCAAAGCGGTGACCTGGAACGCTTGGGCAGCAATAAAACCATCAAGGTGGACGTGCGGGTCAT
>DQGF01000594.1:13491-13664 GCA_003525045.1 Pseudomonas sp.
GTGCGGGTCATCGCCGCGACCAACGAAGACCTCGCCAAGGCGGTCAAGGCCGGACGCTTTCGCAGTGACTTGTTCTATCGCTTAAACGTTTTTCCGATCACCATCGCCCCCTTGCGCGAACGCAAGGACGACTTGCCCTTGCTGCTCGACACGGTCATGCGCAAATTGTGCGC
>DQGF01000308.1:0-229 GCA_003525045.1 Pseudomonas sp.
CCGGCCGTGAAAAAACCGGCAGCGCCGAAAGCCGCTGCACCACAACCAGCAGTGGCTGCCGCCAAACCGGCAACAGCTCCGGTCAGCACATCGAACTCCGCTGCTGCACCGACCCCTGCTGCAACCCAGGCTGCCGCGCCAGCTCCATCGACGCCAACCAGTCAGTCCTGATCTTTCCGGGACTCAAGAAAACGCCCGGCCTGCAAAGGTCGGGCGTTTTTGTTTGTGC
>DQGF01000308.1:587-2373 GCA_003525045.1 Pseudomonas sp.
GCGAAAGCGGTGTGTCAGTCAACGTATAGGCCGACTGACAAATTGCATTCGCGAGCAGGCTCGCTCCCACAGGGATTATTCGTGTTCTTCGAGGTATTGAAGCGCCAACTGCTCGGTCGCCACCTTGATCGGCGGCAACAGATGCGGCGCCACCAACATCATGATCTGATACACCACCAATCGCACCTCACCCTCACGACCAAGAATCCGCTGATAGTCCAGCGAGAACAGCAGTGTCATGGTGATCTGCTCCACCAGCTGCCCCAGCGCCTGGGTGTCGCTGACCAACTGTCCCTGAGCCTTCAATTGCGCCAACAACGAAGCCAGCGTGCGCTTGAGCGCATTCAGCAGGTTGCGGATGCCCTTGGCCAGCTTCGGCAGGCGACCGGCCAAGTTCGACAGGTCCTGGAACAGAAACCGGTAGTGCGCCAGGCGCTCGACGATCAGGTTCAGGAATAACCAATAATCTTCAGGCGCCAGTTCGACATCGGCCGGCGGATCGAGCAGTGGCGCAAGCTCGGCCTGAAAGCGCTCGAACAACCCGAGTATCAGCGGTTCCTTGCCATGGAAGTGGTAGTAGAGATTACCCGGGCTGATGCCCATTTCATTGGCAACTTCCATGGTGGAGACGTTCGGTTCGCCCTTGTCATTGAACAACTGCAGGGCACATTCGAGGATCCGGTCGCGGGTTTTCATCCAGTCTTCTTAATGATCGAGTCATGCCACGGCCAACTCCGGCCGTGGTTCGTTGAGCATCAGCGCACGCGTACGTAAATGCCGGGCGCTGCCTCCATCGGTGGATAATTCTGGTTGCCGAGAGTCATCCGGGTTTCTTTTTGTGCGCCTGAGCGCTGTTGAATCCAGCCCAGCCACTGAGTCCACCAACTGCCGTCGACTTGCTTGGCGTCGTAATACCAGGCCCGTGGGTCGCTGCTCAGCTTCGTGCCTTCGACGAAATTGGCTTTCGGGTTGGAGGGCGGGTTGAGAATGCTCTGCACATGCCCGCTGTTGGACAGCACGAAGCGCCGCTCGCCACCCAACAGCAGGGTCGAGCGATACACCGCGTCCCATGGGGTGATGTGATCATTGATGCCGGCCACGCTGAAGCTGTCGACCGTGACTTTCTGCAAGTCGATCGGCGTGCCGCACACTTCAAGGCCGCCCGGATGATTCAACGGATTGTGCTTGAAGAAGTCGAGCAAATCGCCATGGAGGGCCGCTGGCAGGCGCGTGTTGTCACTGTTCCAGTAGAGAATGTCGAACGCCGGCGGCTCCTTGCCCAACAGGTAGTTGTTGACGAAGTAACTCCAGATCAAATCGTTGGGGCGCATCCAGGCAAAGATCTTGGCCATGTCGCGACCTTCCAGCACGCCTTTCTGATAGGAACGGCGCTTGGCTGCCTCGAGGGTTTGCTCGTCGGCAAAAAGGGTCGCTGGTGTGTCCATCTGGCTGTCGAGCAGGCTCACCAGGTAGGTCGCGCTGGATACCCGCCGCAGTTGTCGCTTGGCCTGCAAGTGCCCTTGCAGGGCGGCGATGGTCAGACCGCCGGCGCAGGCGCCCATCAGGTTGACCTCGCGGGCACCGGTGATCGCCCGGCAGACGTTCATGGCTTCTTCCACGGCTTCAACGTAAGTCGACAGCCCCCATTCACGATGACGCACATCAGGATTGCGCCAACTGATCATGAAGGTTTGCAGGCCGTTCTTCAGCGCAAACTGGACGAAGCTGTTGTGTGGGCTCAGGTCGAAAATGTAGTACTTGTTGATCTGCGGCGGCACCACCAGCA
>DQGF01000308.1:2747-8944 GCA_003525045.1 Pseudomonas sp.
CTCCAGCAGCTCATTGCGAAACACCACGGAGCCGATGGTGGTGGCGACCGTTTTACCGACTTCGAAAGCTTGTTTGGTGACCTGCCTGGGCAGGCCGTCGTTGTGCAGGAAGTCATCGACCAGATGACCGATACCGCGCACCAGACTGTTGCCGCCGGAGTTGAAGATTTCCTTGATCGCCAGCGGATTGAGCAGGCTGTTGGACGGCGCCATGGCGTCGTTGAGCAAGGCGAACGCGAAGTGGGCGCGGGCGCGATCGTCCGGGCTCATGTTGCTCTCGTCGATCCAGACTTTGACCTGCTTCTGCCAGCTCAGGTAAGCCTGCAAAGTGCGGCGATAAAAAGGGTTGAGACTCCAGGCCGGGTCGGCAAAGCGATTGTCCTGCGGATTGGTCGGGTGCAGGGTTTCACCCAACAGCACGCGACCGAGCTGGCCGCCCAGTTTCAAGGCATGTCGGGCGGTGTGCACCGGGTTGCGCAAACCATGGGCGGCAACGCTGCGCAGGGTTGAAAGCAGATCCCGACCACGCAGGCCGGTAATCGCACTCTGTGCGTTGATGAACGCGGCGGGAGTCGGTAAAAAATCCCTCGCTGGTTTGTCGCGCATGACTCAACACTCCTTGGTCTTCAGGCCAAATACAAATACACCGAACCAGAACACCATAGACGCTGTTACGGGTTGTTGCGCGGCGCGGCGTCCTGCCGACCGACAATGGGCCGGTTAACCGCCCAATGGCGCGGGATGGGGATGCATCACGGCGCGTTGTCGCTCCTCTTCGAGGAATTTCATGATGATCGGTGCCACCGCTTCGGCCCGGGTAATCAGGAACAGATGCCCGTCATCGATGATGTGCAATTGGGCATTGGGAATCCGCCACGCCAGTACGCGCATGTTGATCAGCGGGATCAGTGGATCGTCGTCGCCGGCCAGCACTAACGTTGGCTGATGGATCTTGTGCAGCCAGTGAATGCTGGTCCAGCCGAGGCCGGCGAACAACTGCCAGTAGTAACCGAGCTTGCCCGCCGAGCGGACCTTGGCGGCGTGGCTGGCGGCGAGGGTTGGATCGCGACGGAACGCACCGCCGTAGATCATCGGCGCAATACGAATCACGTGGGACGGCTGGATATAGCGCCTTGGGCTGGCCATCATCCACAGCACTTTCGGTTTGCCCGGCACCATCACCGTGCCAGCCGCCGTGGCCGCCAGGACGAGTTTCTTGCAGCGCTCGGGATAGTCATAAGCGAACTGTTGGGCGAGGGCGCCGCCCCAGGACACGCCGATCACGTTGACTTGTCCATAGTCGAGATAATCGAGCATCCGCGCCGTGAGTTTCGCCAGGCCCGGAAAACGATACGGTCGGTTTGGCGTTGACGAACCGCCGACACCGGGTACATCGAAGGCAATGACTTCCAGGTCCGGGTCCAGCGCCGCGACGAACGGAAACACCAGCTCCAGGTTGGCGCCGATGCCGTTGAAAATCAGCAAGGGCGTCAAATGAGGCTTGCCGGGGCGTACCGCCGTGCGGAGGGTCTGGCCATCCAGGTCGACGGTACGAAATATGAACTGTTGCGGCATGCTTCAGGCCCTGTGGGTTAATTCATCCCTGAACCCCTGTAGGAGCGAGCTTGCTCGCGATGGACGTTAACGATAACGCGTGCTGCCGGGTTAACGCGTTGCCCTCACGTTTTTCGCGAGCAAGCTCGCTCCTACAGGTAGGTGGGGTGTGTCAGTTACCGCTCATGTACGTAAGTGCCTGGCGCCGCCTCGCCCGCCGGGTAAGCCTTGTTGCCCAGTTTCGCCGGGGCCTTTTTCAGGTTGCCTGAGCGTTCGGCCTGCCAGGCCTGCCAGTGCAGCCACCAGGAGTCGGTGTGTTTGGTGGAGTTTTCTTGCCAGTCCTCGGCCGTGACCGGCATTTCGAGGCTGGTCATGTAGCGCGATTTCGGATTGCCCGGCGGGTTCAGGATGCTCTGGATATGCCCGCTGCTGGACAGCACGAATTCGACGTTGCCGCCGAACAGTTGCGCCGACTTGTAGCAGGACTTCCATGGCGTGATGTGATCATTGGTGCCGGCCAGGGAAAAGACGTCGGCAGTCACCTTTTTCAGATCGATGGGGGTGCCGCACACTTCCAGTGCGTCAGGACGAATCAACGGGTTGTTTTTGAACAATTCGATTAGGTCGCCGTGGAAGGCTGCCGGCAACCGAGTGGTGTCGTTGTTCCAGAACAGGATGTCGAACACCGGCGGCTCATTGCCCAGCAAGTAGTTGTTGACCCAGTAGTTCCAGATCAGGTCGTTGGGCCGCATCCAGGCGAACACTTTGGCCATGTCGCGGCCTTCCAGCACACCGGCCTGATAGGAGTGGCGCTTGGCCGCTTCCAGGGTCTGCTCGTCGACGAACAGGGCAACGTCGCTGTCCAGGGTGGTGTCCAGCACGCTGACCAGCAGGGTGAGGGCGTTGACTTTGCTCTCGCCGATCGCGGCGTAGTGGCCCAGCAGGGCGGTGCAGGTGATGCCGCCTGAGCAGGCACCAAGCATGTTCACGTCTTTGCTGCCAGTGATCGCAGTGACCACGTCGACCGCTTCCTTGAGCGCTTCGATGTAGCTCGTCAGGCCCCACTCGCGCTGCTCCTTGGTCGGGTTGCGCCAGCTGACGATAAAGGTCTGCACGTTATTGCGCAGGCAGAAACGCGCCAGGCTCTTGTCCGGACTCAGGTCGAACACGTAGAACTTGTTGATCTGCGGCGGCACCACCAGCAAAGGACGCTCGTGCACCTGTTCGGTGGTCGGCTTGTACTGGATCAGCTCCAGCACGTCGTTGCGGAAAACCACGGCGCCTTCGGTCACGCCCAGGCTCTTGCCGACTTCGAATGCGCCCATGTTGACCTGGCTCGGCATGCCGCCGTTGTGCACCAGATCCTTGGCCAGATGCGAGAGCCCGTCGAGCAGGCTTTTGCCGCCGGTTTCGAAGAAGCGTTTGACCGCCGCGGGGTTGGCCGCACTGTTGGTCGGCGCCATGGCTTCGGTCATGAGGTTGATCACGAAATGCCCGCGCGCGACGTCCTTGGGCGGGAGATTGCTGTCGTCGATCCAGTCGTGGAGTTCCTTGCGCCACGCCAGGTAGGTTTGCAGATAACGTTTGTAGAGCGGGTTCTGGCTCCAGGCCGGATCGGCGAAGCGACGGTCATCGCTTGTCGGTAGCAGCTCGGATTTGCCGAACAACACGTTTTTCAGTTCAAGGCCGAAATGGGCGACATGCCTGGCGCTGTGAATCGGTTGCCTGATGGCCTGCCTGAGTACCATGCGAGCAGAAGCCAGTAGATCCTTACCACGCAGCCCAACGACCGGATTCAGACCCAAGGTGTTTTCCGAGGCCTGATACTTCAAGTCATCGTTATTCTTGTTACTCATCTACGACGCTCCAATGTCCAGAGACGAGTACCCGGGTCCAGCTGTGCAGCCACACAGCGAATGCCAGGTACTACTGCTCGGGTGACCGTTAATTCTGCATCGCTGCTTTTTAGTTCAGAGAGCACTGCAGGGACCTTGCCAGCTCCATTGGTTACCCGAGTTTAATTTTTTTCGCAAGCAGGCCAATCGTCGGCCTGGAAGCCGAGCATTCAAACAGATGAAATTAGAAAATGCCTTCTAAAGAGCAAGAGGCCCGATCTAGAGCATTAGCTTGACGATGGATTCACTCGGGTCTCGGGTTTTTCCAGCCGCTTTGAGTTCGGCAAGATAATCGTTCCAGAGATCCTCTTGGCGCGCGCCCAGCTGGTACAGATACTCCCAGGTGAACAGGCCGCTATCGTGGCCGTCGTCGAAGGTCAATTTCAGTGCGTACTGGCCGGCCGGTTCGACCTTGGTCAAACCTACGCCGATCTTGCCAAATTGCAGGATGGGTTTGCCGTGGCCCTGGACCTCGGCGGAGGGGGAGTGCACGCGAAGGAATTCGGCGGGCAGGTGAAATTCCTCGCCGGACGCATATTTCAGCGACAGGGTCTTCGAGGCTTTGTGCAGTTTGATATCGGTGGGAATCATAGGAAGGGCCTTGGGCGGCAAGCTACAAGCTGCAAGCTTAACTCGATCAGCTTGACGCTTGTAGCTTGCAACTTGAGGCTTACAGAATGTAGCGCGACAGGTCTTCGTTCTGCGCCAATTCGCCCAGGTGGCTGTTGACGTAGTCGGCGTCGATCAGGATCGCCTTCTCATCGTGGGCGCTGGCCAGGTCGCCGGCGCTGAACGACACCTCTTCGAGCAGGCGCTCGAGCAGCGTGTGCAGGCGACGGGCACCGATGTTCTCGGTCTTCTCGTTGACTTGCCAGGCGATCTCGGCGATCCGTTTGATGCCGTCCGGCTGGAACTCGATGACCAAGCCTTCGGTTTTCAGCAGGGCGCAATACTGCTCGGTGAGCGACGCGTGCGGCTCGCTGAGGATGCGCTCGAAGTCTTCCGGCGTCAGTGCCTTGAGTTCGACACGGATCGGCAGACGCCCTTGCAGCTCAGGCACCAGATCGCTCGGCTTGCTCAGGTGGAACGCGCCGGAGGCGATGAACAGGATGTGGTCGGTCTTGACCATGCCCAGCTTGGTATTGACGGTGCAGCCCTCGATCAGCGGCAGCAAGTCGCGCTGTACGCCTTCACGGGACACGTCGACGCCACCGGAATTGCCGCGCTTGGCGACCTTGTCGATTTCGTCGATGAACACGATGCCGTGCTGCTCGACCGCTTCCAGGGCCTTGGCCTTCAACTCTTCTTCGTTGACCAGGCGGCCGGCTTCTTCGTCGCGCACCAGCTTCAGCGCTTCCTTGACCTTGATCTTGCGGCTTTTCTTTTTGCCCTTGCCCATGTTGGCAAACAGGCTCTGCAACTGGTTGGTCATCTCTTCCATGCCCGGTGGCGCGGAGATATCGACGCCGACCACTTCGGCGACTTCGATTTCGATCTCCTTGTCATCCAGCTGACCTTCGCGCAGGCGCTTGCGGAACAGCTGGCGGGTATTGGAGTCGGCCGACGGTGCGGCGTCATCGTTGCTGAAGCCCATGCGTGCCGGTGGCAGCAGGGCGTCGAGGATGCGTTCTTCGGCGGCGTCTTCGGCGCGATGGCGAACCTTGGTCATTTCCTGTTCGCGCAGCAGTTTGATGGCCGCGTCGGCCAGGTCACGAATGATCGATTCAACGTCGCGACCGACATAACCGACTTCGGTGAACTTGGTTGCCTCGACCTTGATGAACGGCGCGTTGGCCAGTTTGGCCAGGCGGCGGGCGATCTCGGTTTTACCGACACCGGTCGGGCCGATCATCAGGATATTCTTGGGGGTTACTTCAACGCGCAGCTCTTCGGGCAGCTGCATCCGGCGCCAGCGGTTACGCAGCGCGATGGCGACGGCGCGCTTGGCATCGTCCTGGCCGATGATATGGCGATTGAGTTCGTGGACGATTTCACGGGGAGTCATGGACATAGTAATTGGCGGTCCTCAAGCAAAAGTGAGCCGTGGCACCAAGGCCGGAACAGGCTTACTCGGCGAGGTCCTGCTCCTCAATGGTGAAGGTGTGGTTGGTGAATACACAGATGTCGCCGGCGATGCCCAAGGCAGTCTCGACGATTTCCCGGGCCGACAGATCGGTTTTCTTCAACAGCGCGCTGGCGGCGGCCTGAGCGTAACCGCCACCGGAACCCATGGCGATCAGGCCTTCTTCAGGCTCAACCACGTCGCCGTTGCCGGTGATGATCAAGGAGGCGTCTTTGTTGGCGACCGCAAGCATAGCTTCGAGGCGGCTGAGGGAGCGGTCGGTGCGCCATTCTTTGGCGAGTTCGACGGCGGCGCGAACCAGATGACCCTGGTGTTTCTCGAGCTGGCCTTCGAAACGCTCAAAAAGGGTGAAGGCGTCAGCGGTGGCCCCGGCAAAACCGGCGATAACCTGGCCGTGATATAGGCGGCGAACTTTTTTCGCGTTGCCTTTCATCACGGTATTACCGAGAGAAACCTGGCCGTCGCCGCCCATGACGACTTTGCCGTGGCGGCGAACTGAAACGATGGTGGTCAAGGGAGAGTCTCCACGCAGCGGGGCGAAAATGCCTTATGCCAACTCATATGGGGGTGGTGACGCGTTTTTCAACTGTTGGACTTGGCGGGGGACGAGCGGTGTTTGGCGCGGAGGGGGGTGTTGTCTGTTCTGACGCCTTCGCGGGCAAGCC
>DQGF01000140.1:0-3698 GCA_003525045.1 Pseudomonas sp.
AGCAGGCTCGCTCCCACAGGGGTTTTAGGTTGGCCTTAGATGCGCAACCCGCCATCCAGCTCCAGAATCCGACCCGTGTAGTAGTCGTTTTCGAAAATGTAGGCCGCCGAATGAGCGATCTCTTCAGGCTTGCCCATGCGCTTGAGCGGAATCCCGGACGTCATCTTCTCCAGCGCTTCCGGTTTCATGCCCAAGGTCATTTCGGTTTCGATAAAGCCCGGCGCAATACCCGCCACGCGAATGCCGTAGCGCGCCAGCTCCTTGGCCCAGGTCACGGTCGCTGCAGCCACTCCGGCCTTGGCGGCGGAGTAGTTGGTCTGGCCGACATTGCCGGCGCGGGAGATCGACGAGATATTGATGATCGTGCCGCTATTCTTCAGCTCGACCATTTTCGCCGCGACTTCCCGGGTGCACAGAAACACGCCGGTCAGGTTGACGTCGATGACCGCCTGCCATTGGGCCAGGCTCATTTTGGTCATTTCGCCGTCCTTGACCTTGAGCAACAGAGCGTCGCGCAGGATCCCGGCGTTGTTGACCAGACCATGGATCGCGCCAAAATCTTCGGCCACCTGGGCGACCATGTGCGTCACTTGCTCTTCATTGGCGACGTTGCACAAGTAGGCGCGGGCTTCGACGCCCTTGGCCTTGCACGCGGCGACGGTGTCGTCGAGCTTTTCCTGGTTCAGGTCCACCAGCGCCAGCTTCGCGCCAAGGCCGGCGAAATACTCGGCCATGGAACGGCCTAAACCCTGGCAACCGCCCGTGATAATGATTACTTTGTCAGTGAGTTGCATTCGCATGCCCCAATAGCAGATCAGAGAGGTTTCCTCCTGGAGAGCCTCTCGATCTGCACCTGATGCGGCCTGGTTGCACATGAGAACTGCCCCGATGGCGTACTGGAACTTATCCCCAGGCGCCTGTCCGTTTTTTCGACGGATTCTATATAAGGAGTCATAAATTGAGCGTTGAAGCGGCCAAGAATGCCCGAGAATTGCTTCTCAAGGAATACCGCGGAGTGCTCTCGACGCACTCCAAGGCGATGCCCGGTTTCCCGTTTGGCTCCGTGGTTCCGTATTGCCTGGACGAGCAGGGCCGACCGCTGATCCTGATCAGCCGCATCGCCCAGCACACCCACAATCTGCAAAAAGACCCGAAATGCTCCCTGTTCGTGGGCGAGCGTGGGGCCGAAGACGTACAAGCCGTCGGCCGCCTGACCTACCTGGCCGAAGCGCACAAGCTCGATGACGCCTCGGCCGTGGAGGCTGCCGCCGAACGTTATTACCGCTATTTCCCCGATTCGCAGAATTATCACCAGGCCCACGATTTCGATTTCTGGGTGCTCAAGCCGGTGCGCCACCGTTACATCGGCGGTTTCGGCGCTATTCACTGGGTCGATCAGTTGACCCTGGCCAACCCGTTCGCCGGCAAGGCCGAGCTGAGCATGGTCGAGCACATGAATGCCGATCACGCCAAGGCCATCGCCCACTACGTCGAGTTGGCCGGCCTGCCGAAGAGCGAACCGGCGCAACTGGCGGGTATCGACACCGAAGGCATGCACCTGCGCATCGGTCAGGCACTTTACTGGCTGCCGTTCCAGACGCCGTGTAATACGCCGACACAAGTCCGGGAAGCCCTGGTTTTCCTGGCTCACGCCGAACATTGGCCGAAAAAGGCAGTGGCCGACGCTTGAATTCACGTAACGGCGACGTCATCTAGGGAAGACTGGCAAGGCATTCTTGCGTTGAGGAACCATTTGATGCGCCCTTTTTTATTGCTCTTTGTGCTGTTTCCGGTGTTGGAGCTGTTCGTATTCGTCAAGGTGAGCGGGGCGATCGGGTTTTTCCCGGCCCTGCTGCTGGTCATTCTCGGCTCGATGTTCGGCGTGTTCGTGCTGCGTATCGCTGGTCTGGCCACTGCCCTGCGTGCCCGTGAAAGCCTGAACCGCGGCGAGTTGCCGGCGCAGACCATGCTTGAAGGTTTGATGCTGGCCCTGGCAGGTGGCCTGCTGATCCTGCCGGGCTTCGTCAGTGACGTGCTGGGCCTGATCATGCTGCTGCCGATCTCGCGTCGGCTGCTGGCCAATAAAATGCGCCAGCGTGCCGAGGAACAGGCGATACGCCAGCGTGCGTTCGCCGATGACCTTCAGCCCCGTGGTGGTCCGGCTCCGCGTCAGCCTCTGGGGCGCGAACCGGACGTGATCGAAGGCGAGTTCGAACACCGCGATCCCAAGTAATCGTTTCAGCACACGGCACCTTCGGGTGCCGTGTTCGTTTTCGGGGCGTCAACGTGAAAAATTTTTGACCCCCACCCTTGTAATAGGCTTGTACGCCCTTATGTAACTGTCACCGCAAGGTTTCTGGCAATTACGCCAGACAGACTTCCGCGGTTCGCTTGCCGAACCGCACCCGGCATTGCCGGATTTTGTTAAACCCGCCGGGACTACACCGGCCGATGAAAACCACAATTAGGAGAGATCGACAATGAAGCTTCGTCCTTTGCATGACCGCGTCGTCGTCCGTCGCAGCGAAGAAGAAAAGAAAACCGCTGGCGGTATCGTCCTGCCAGGTTCGGCTGCTGAAAAGCCAAACCAGGGCGAAGTCCTCGCTGTAGGCCCGGGCAAAGCACTGGAAAACGGTGAAGTGCGCGCGCTGGCCGTGAAAGTGGGTGACAAGGTTGTGTTCGGCCCTTACTCCGGCAGCAACACCGTGAAAGTCGACGGCGAAGACCTGCTGGTCATCGGCGAGAGCGAAATTCTCGCTGTTATCGAAGGCTGATTCCCCGCTCATTTTCCCGCTACTACAAAGTATTTAAGGAATATCGATCATGGCTGCTAAAGAAGTTAAATTCGGCGATTCCGCCCGCAAGAAAATGCTCGCCGGTGTCAACGTCCTGGCTGACGCAGTAAAAGCGACCCTGGGCCCTAAAGGCCGTAACGTGATCATCGAGAAGAGCTTCGGCGCTCCGACCATCACCAAGGACGGCGTTTCCGTAGCCAAAGAAATCGAGCTGAAAGATCGCTTCGAAAACATGGGCGCGCAGCTGGTCAAAGACGTTGCCTCCCGTGCCAACGATGACGCAGGCGACGGCACCACCACCGCTACCGTTCTGGCTCAATCGATCGTCAACGAAGGCCTGAAAGCCGTCGCTGCCGGCATGAACCCGATGGACCTGAAACGCGGTATCGACAAAGCGACCATCGCAATCGTCAAAGAGCTCAAAGCCCTGTCCAAGCCTTGCGCTGACACCAAGGCCATTGCTCAGGTCGGCACGATCTCGGCCAACTCCGACAACTCCATCGGCGACATCATTGCCGAAGCCATGGAAAAAGTCGGTAAAGAAGGCGTGATCACCGTTGAAGAAGGCTCGGGCCTGGAAAACGAACTGTCGGTTGTTGAAGGCATGCAGTTCGACCGTGGCTACCTGTCCCCGTACTTCGTCAACAAGCCAGAGACCATGACTGCCGAGCTGGACGGTCCGCTGATCCTGCTGGTCGACAAAAAGATCTCGAACATCCGCGAAATGTTGCCAGTACTGGAAGCCGTTGCCAAAGCCGGCCGTCCACTGCTGATCGTGGCCGAAGACGTTGAAGGCGAAGCCCTGGCGACTCTGGTTGTGAACAACATGCGTGGCATCGTTAAAGTCGCAGCCGTCAAGGCTCCAGGCTTCGGCGACCGTCGCAAGGCCATGCTGCAGGACAT
>DQGF01000140.1:3993-4181 GCA_003525045.1 Pseudomonas sp.
AAGGCCATGCTGCAGGACATCGCTGTTCTGACTGGCGGTACCGTTATCTCCGAAGAGATCGGTCTGAGCCTGGAAAGCACTACCCTGGAACACCTGGGTAATGCCAAGCGCGTGATCCTGTCCAAAGAAAACACCACCGTGATCGACGGCGCCGGCGTTGAAGCTGATATCCAGGCTCGCGTTCTGCA
>DQGF01000131.1:0-311 GCA_003525045.1 Pseudomonas sp.
GAAACATTTCAGACACGCGATCCTGCCTATCTGCTGCTCAAGGACATGCTGCGCGCGGCCGGTCTGCCGGACAGCCCGCAAATCGTCGGCGAGCCGGTGCGCTGGCCGCTGCTCGCCCGCGGCACCATGGACCAGGGCCCGGATGCCGCCCGGGATTTCGTCCAAGGGTTTCTCTCGGCCCGTCTGGAAGATGCCCCGTGCGTCTGCCTGTGGCTGATCGGACTGCCGGCGGTACGTTTTGCCGGTGAAGCGAATGCCGAGTCCTTCAACCGTGAACTTCAGGTTGAAGGCCTGGGCTCGGTCTGGGCCCT
>DQGF01000131.1:603-1203 GCA_003525045.1 Pseudomonas sp.
GGCCTGGGCTCGGTCTGGGCCCTGCCGGGTCTGGAATTATTAATGGAAGAGCCACAGCGTAAGGCTGATGTCTGGCAAGCCATGCGTCGGCTGATGGCGCGCTGGAAAGAATCGAATGAGTGACGCTGTATCGTTCCGCCCGATGACCGAGGCGGACTTGGACGCTGTACTGAAAATCGAATACGCGGCCTACAGTCATCCCTGGACCCGCGGGATTTTTATCGATGGCCTGGGCAAATACCAGATCTGGCTGATGTTCGAAGGCCAGCAGCAGGTCGGTCATGGCGTGGTGCAGATCATTCTTGACGAAGCGCATCTGTTGAATATCACCGTCAAACCGGAGAGTCAGGGCCGTGGGCTGGGGTTGACGCTGTTGGAGCATCTGATGTCGATTGCCTATAAGGCAGAGGCGCGGGAGTGTTTTCTGGAAGTGCGCGACAGTAATCGGTCGGCGTTCCGGTTGTATGAGCGGTATGGGTTCAATGAGATCGGCCGTCGTCGGGATTACTACCCGGCGGTGGGTGGGCGCGAAGATGCGGTGGTCATGGCCTGCACCCTGGTGGATTGAACCTTAAAAGCTTCGCGGGCAAGTCGGATCGC
>DQGF01000131.1:1527-5258 GCA_003525045.1 Pseudomonas sp.
CGCACCGCTCGCTCCTACAGGACTTATGTCGGTCACAGCATTTGTGTACGACACCGATCAAATGTGGGAGCGGGCTTGCTCGCGAAGGCGGCTTAACAGGCGAAGAAGATCAACGATTACCGTCCATCGGATCCCGCCGCGCCATCTCCTCTTCATCCAGCCCATTACCACCGCCAATGTCGTCTTCATCGACAATGCTCAAATCCCAATCAGCCTGATTGCCTTCACCGGCCTCATGAGCATCCCGCGCTCCATCTTCACGGATCAGCGTTTCCGGGCTCATGTCGTCATCGGTGGATTCATGGTCATCAGTCGAGGCGCCGGTCATCCCGGCTTCACGCACGCGTTCCCGGGGCATCAGTCGCGCGCGCTCCGCTTCCGGCAGCTCGTCGCCGATTTTGGCACTGGGTTCTTCCTCGTCGAAATCCAGCTCATGTATCGAACCCATGCGGTCTTCGTTGTCGTCGATGGGCTCGGGTTGCGTCGCATCGTACGGACGTCGTGTATCAGTCATGGTAATTCCTCATACTGTGGGCCTTACTAGGGTTGACCCGCTGGACTCCTGAGAATTCCGCCTGCATGGAGCTCCATTTACAGGCATCAGGGTTATCTGCAAGTCGCACGTGACCTCGACCGACGGTAGTCTGTCAAATCAGCGCATCATTCTCGAGGCTTCATTGCATGAACGAATTACAAGATCTGATTGATAATAACGCGCGCTGGGCCGATGCGATCAAGCAGGAAGATCCTGACTTCTTCGCCAAGCTGGCCCGCCAACAAACCCCGGAATACCTGTGGATCGGCTGTTCCGATGCACGGGTGCCGGCCAACGAGATTGTCGGCATGCTGCCGGGCGATCTGTTCGTCCACCGCAACGTGGCCAATGTGGTGTTGCACACTGACCTCAACTGCCTGTCGGTGATCCAGTACGCGGTCGACGTGCTCAAGGTCAAACACATCCTCGTCACCGGTCACTATGGCTGTGGCGGTGTGCGCGCTTCGATGCAGGATCGCCAGTTGGGCCTGATCGACGGCTGGCTGCGCTCGATTCGCGATCTCTATTATGAAAAACGCGAAGAACTGGCCGAGTTGCCGACTGAAGAAGAACGCGTTGACCGTCTCTGCGAACTCAACGTGATCCAGCAAGTAGCCAACGTCGGGCATACCAGCATTGTGCAAAACGCCTGGCACCGCGGGCAGAAACTGTCGATCCACGGTTGCATCTACGGCATCAAGGATGGTCGCTGGAAAAGCCTGAACACGACCATCAGCGGTTTTGAGCAGTTGCCGCCGCAGTACCGTCTGCGTCCGGTCGAGGCGTTGTAAAGGCCTTCAGCCGAGACTTGGACGATGCCAGCGTTGAAGAAACTGCCGGCCATTGTCATTCGGCGACTCATCGTAGCCGATGATCCAGCCTCGGCAGCAGGGACAGCCGTAGCGGCAGGCAAACTGCCGCTGCAGTTTGTCTTCTGTCGCGGCGAAATCCATCGTCAGCTGATCACCTTTTGTGATGTCTTTGAGCGCCCATAACCACAGCTCGCTCATGTCGAGAAATACGTTGGGGTCGCAGCTATGGTTCAGCAGGCCACAAAAGCGCGGGTCGTAGACATGGATTCCCTGGGCCAGCTGGCGCGTGTGTCGGCAGCGATAGGGCAATATGTGTCCGGATACCCGGCAGATCCGGCTGATGCGCGGAAAATCACGCAGTGCCATGACAGCCAGTGCCGATCCCTGGCCGTTGTAGAGGATTTCAAAGTCGTCTTTGGAGGGGAATCCAAGACGAAGAGGCAACTCTACAAAGGGATAGATGCCATTGGATGGCGGTGGGGGCATTCCGTGTTCGGCGTGGGCTTTCATAACATTCCTTGTCGGCGGGGTGCTGCGACATCCGGCAGCTGACGTCCTGTCAGCTCTGCATCACGTGGGTACGCCTCAAGCCTCTCGCAAAAGAATCAAACGGTCTACTGTCATAACTGACAGGGGAAAAACGCGCTTTCCCGCGTCAGCCATGGCTCACGCGGGAAAGCCGCTCATCGGTTACAGGTTCGGCGCAGAAATCGCCCTCACAGGCGCAGGGACCTTGAGCTGTGTGAGTTGGGACTTGATCGGGGTCGTTGCACACTTTGCCACCGCGTGTTCAGGCGTCAGGTTGCGGATCGAGGTGTAGAACAGCTCGCAGGTTTTTTCTTTGCGGGTCACCTGCCAGGTCTGGGTGCAGCTTTTCAGCTGAACGTTCGGGTCGCTGCCGGGTTTGCTGCCCATCCCGGCCTGCCAGCAGGCGGCGCTCAAATCCTGGCCCATGATTTTCAGGCCCGCGGCGTCGGCCTGGGCCTGGACGTCGTCGCCGGTGTAGCTGTCCGGATTGGCGGCGTACCAGATGTAACTCGGGTGGTTGGAACCCAGCACCGGCACCTTTACTCCTTCGCTGGGGCTGATGGTCGCCAACCCCAAAACGTTCACGGTCGGGCCATATTGCTGCTTGATCCAGTTACGCACCGGCGCACCAAAGGCGACCATGGGCAATGCCGTGCCACTGGCGTTCTGACTGACTTCCTTGACCATGGTGGTCTGGTAGTCCTTGAAGTAGTCGTAGACGCCTTCCAGGTCCTTGCCGGCACTGGATGGCGCGGCTATCGGAGCGATGTCGATGATGGTCTGGTAACCCGGCGTCTGTTCGGCGGGGATTCCGTTGTCGGTGAGCAGCGTGGCCCAGCGATCGGTGGTGGCGGACCTCAGGTAATCCTGAGCCTGGGTCAGCGAATAATCCGGCGGGAAGTGCAGCAACTCGACACTCTTGCGGTTTTCCAGGGCCATGCCCAATGGCAGGAACAGATTCCAGCTGAAGGCCCACTTGCCATCGGCGTTCAACTTGCTGGCGCCGGTATAGGCCAGGTCGCCGGCGTCGAGCAGTGCTGCCAAGGGTTTCTCATAGCCGTCGGGTACGCCACTGATTTCGGCGTAGAGCTGATCGTTATCGGTTTTGACCCGCACTTTCGCCGCGCTGTAGCCATCGCGCTGAACGCTTTGGCTCAGGTAATGCTCGACGGTTTGCTCCAGCGTCCAGTTGCGAAAGCAGATGACGTTGCAGTTGTTAGGGTATGCGAAAAGCCGTGTGACGCGTTCGGTACTGCCGAGCTTCAGGTCGACATCGGCATGGGCGGCGGCGCTCAGGGTGAGGGTAGCGAGGGTGAGTCCTGTGAGTTTGAACATGCTCAGATCCTTTTCAGCGTGTGGGCCCTTGGGTTAGGGCGCCTACATACTGAAACAGACTGGACCGAACAAGAAGTGGGGCCGATGGAAATGTCGGCCCTTTTTTGCGTCAAGGCATCACTGGCGGCGTATACGTAAGCGTCGTTCCCAGTGCCCACAGCAGCACCAGCACCAGCGGCGTGTGCACCAGCAATTGCACGAACGAGAATCCGATCAAGTCCCGTGCCTTCAACCCCAGTACGCCCAGGAGTGGCAGCATGTAGAAGGGGTTGATCAGGTTTGGCAGGGCCTCGGCGGCGTTGTAGATCTGCACGGCCCAGCCCAGGTGGTAGTTCAGGTCGGTGGCCACTTGCATCACGTAGGGCGCTTCGATGATCCACTTGCCGCCACCGGACGGGATGAAAAAGCCGAGGATTGCCGAGTACACGCCCATCAGCAGCGCGTAGGTGTCGTGGGACGCGATGCTGACGAAAAAGGTCGAGATGTGGTGGGCCAGGGTCTGAGCGTCAGAGCCTTTGACG
>DQGF01000560.1:0-4517 GCA_003525045.1 Pseudomonas sp.
GAGCGGGCTTGCTCGCGAAGGGAGCGACGCGGTTTCGGAGGGAGCGCGGGCTTTAGAAATCCCGCTTGTAGAAGATGTCCAGCGAACTGGCCACACCGCCGGCGGCCTCGAGGTAAACCTTCTTGCTCAGCTTGTAGCGCAAGGCGATGGTATTGGCCGGCTCGAACACGCCAACGCCGTAACGCAGGCTGAGTTTCTCGGAGATATTGCCGCTGGCCACCACGCTGGTGGTGTTGCCGCTGCCTGCGGTATCGAGCTGGAAGTCCTGAATACCCAGGTTTTTGGCCAAGCCGCTGGTCACCCCCGAGCTGCCCATCAACCCCAACCCGAGCGCCGCTTGAGCCAGCATGTTGTTGTCTTCACCGGTGGTACTGATCGGACGGCCCAGCACCAGATAGGACAATGCCTGCTCCTGGCTCATGGCCGGCTCGGAGAAGATTTGCGTGGCCGGCTGCTCGGCGCTGCCGCTGAGGCGAATACCGGCGATCACGTCATCGGTCTTGCGAATCGCTTCGATGTCCAGGTACGGCTGATCGATGGGACCGGCAAACAGCAAACGCGCCCGACGCACCGTCAGCCTCTGGCCATAGGCACGGTAGCGCCCGTCGTTGAGCCAGAGCTCGCCGCGGGTGTCCATGTTGTCGCCGATATGCACATGCCCTTGCAGGTTGGCGGTCAGGCCAAACCCGGCAAAGCTGAGTTTGTCTTCGCCGACCACCACATCGATGTCCATCGCCATGGCCATCGGTGGTTTGCCCGCTTCGGTCTGCTGGCCGATGATCACCGTGTCGTCGGAGAGCTTGACCGTCGACGGCGGCAACTCGCGCACGGTGATTTCACCCTTGGGCACCAGCACCTTGCCGGCAATCGCCAGTTTGTCATCCTTCATCGAGATCTTCAGGTCCGGCGCCATTTCCAGCTTGGCATACGGCTCGACGGTCACCGGCAACTGCGAACCCTTGAGCACCAGGTCCACCGCCAGCGCATGGCCCCAGGCGATGTCGCCATTCAAGCTGCCCTGCCCGGTCTTGCCGCTTTTCCAACTACCCTCCAATTGCACGGTTTCGCCGGCGATCACCGCCCGCACCTGCAAGGCTTCCAGTTCCATCGGCAGTTCAGGCCCGGAAATCTCGCCGTCGCTGAGCAGAAGGCTGCCGTTGACCTGAGGTGCCAGCAGTGCACCGGAGATCGTGCCGCTGCCATTCAAGCGCCCGGTCATTTTCTCGACCATGGGCACAAATGGCCGCGCCACGGACAGGTCCAACCCATTCAAACGGAATGAACCGGTCAGCGGTTTGTCCTTGGGCAATGGATTGATCTGCGCCTGCACCATCAGTTCGCCAAGCTTGCCGCCAACGAAGTTGAGGTCGGTGTCGATGCGCTTGGGCGTGAGTTTGCTGGTCAGTTTCAAGGTCTGGTACGGGAAGTCCAGCCACTGCTCTTTCTCGCGCACGCGCAGGGTGCCACCGCTGGCATCGATGCTGATCTGACCGTTCGGGCCGCTGGCCGGCATGTCCAGTTGCAGGTCAGCATTGAGCCGACCCTTCCAGGCGAAATCCTTCGGCAACCACTGCGCCAGGCTGTCGATCGGGAATTGCTTGAGGTGATAACGCAGCTTCGGCTCCGGCATCAAACGCTGGTCTTCACCGCACAGGCTGGCAGGGCCGGACATCCAGCAATGGGCGCCGAAGTTGAGCTTGCCGTCCGCCAGCCGTTCGAGCTTCGCCGGGCCTTGCAGCCTCCAGTCCTGGCCCCCGGCCTGGATATCGCCACTGGCCAGACGTCCGCGCCAGTTGCCTTTGTCCAGCGTACCGTCAAGTCCCAGCGCCAGTTTCAGCTTCGGCCCTTGCAGGTCGAGGGTCAGCTTCTGGTTCTTGATATCGCCCTGGCCGCTGGCGGTCAGCGTTCCCAGCGAAGTGTCGCCGGCCTGGATGCCACTGCCCTTGAGATCGATTTTCGCCCGTTGCGCGTTGTCGAGCGTCGCGTCCAGGTTCAGGCTTTGCAGACGATTGTCTTCGAACGCCAGTTGCGTACCTTGCAGCCCGAGTTTGCCTTGCGGCGCCTTGAGCGTGCCGGCGACATCGACGCGGCCATTGAGTTGACCGCGCAGTTGCGGCCAGAGCTGCGCCAGGCGCGGCAGCTTGATGTCGATCTGGCCGGCGAGCTTCTGTTGCAGGCTGCCCTTGCCGTTGATGCTGTTGTCGCCCAGGCGAATCTGCAGCGCACTGAGGTTCCATTGCTCGCCGCCGCCATCGGCTTTGGCCTGGATCACCGCCGGTTGACCACGCAGCTTGCCCTTCAAATCCAGGTCTGCATTCAGGCTGAGTTGTTCATTCTTCAGCTCGCCTTTGCTGCGTAACGGTCCGGCCAGGGAGCCCGGCAACTCCGCGACCCAGTACGCCGGGTTGATCGCCGACAGGTCCAGCGCCGTGTCCCAGGCAATGCCATCGGCAAATTGCAGGTTCAGGTGTCCCTGGGCCTTGCCCTGCCCGGCTTCGAGCTGGATTTGTTGCAGGTAGATTTTCGTCAGGTCGCCGGCGAACGGGCTGTTCAGGCTGAACGCCCCGGCCGGGCCATCCAGCGCGGCCTTGAAGTTGCCCAGGTATTTTCCGTCGGTGTAGGACACTTCACCGTTGAAGCTGCGCAAGGCCACCTCCGGCTCATCGATCAACGGATAGAGGCGGTGCCAGGGGAAATCCAGCCAATCGATTTTTGCCTCGGCACTCAGGCCTTTGCTCCAGTCCAGTTGCCCTGTGAGCTTCAAGTTCTGCTTTTCGTTGGCGGTCAGGTCCAGTCCGGCGATCTGCGCGCCATTGGCGTCGACCTTGCCTTGCAGCAACAACGCGACCGGGCCTTGCTCGGCGGGCAGCGTGGCCTTGCCGAGCAGCTGGTAACCGTGTTTCAGGTCGCCGTCGCCGGTGAGCTCCAGCTGATTGAGCTGCAGGGTATCCGGCAGATCGGCACTGGGCTTGAAGCCGTCGGCGGTGATCCGCACCTTGGCCGGCAGGTTTTCCACCAGTGGCTGCAGTTCGCCAGTCAGTTGTCCGTTCAGATAGCCGCTGCTGTCGGCTTTGAGGTTCAGGGTTTTCAGCAGGTCGCCGTCGACCTTCAGGGCCAGCGCCCAAGGCTCGGTACCCGGCGACGGCAGGGTCAGTTTGCCTTCGGCTTGGAGCGGCCAGTTGCCAGAGGGTTGCAGCAGACCGGAAAGATTCAGGCTCAGCTCATCCCGTTGCAGACGCACGGAATCGATCTGCAAACCTTTTTCGGTCCAGTGCGCCGCCAGTTGCAGGCCCTTAAGCTCTTCGCTGCCATTGAACAGCAGACTGCCGACCTGGACGTCGCCCAACTCGATCGCCAGTGGCAATTTCAGATCCGGGAGCGTGATGGGGCCGCTGCTCTCCTCTTCCTCACCCGGCGGAAATTGCAGGCTGACCTGGTCGGCCTTCAGTTGTTCGATGCACAGGGTCATGCGCGTCAGGCACAACGGCGACCAGGCAAAAATCACCTTGCTCAGCTCGACGCGGCTGCTGTCCTGCTGCCACAGCAGATGGTCGGCGCTCCACTGCCCGCCCAACCGCCCCTGGAAATTCTCCACGCTCAGACCCGGCACCAACCCAAGCACCCAGCGACTGCCCGTCACCGTGCCCAACACCGTGGCCAGCGTCAGGACGACCAGCATCAACAGCGCCAGGATCGCCAGCAGCGTTACTTTCAAACCACGCTTCACAGCTCAGGCCCCATGGAAAAGTGCAGTCGAATACCGCCGTCGTCGTCCATCGCATGGGCCAGGTCGAGGCGAATCGGCCCCACCGGCGACACCCAGCGCACGCCGATACCGACGCCGGTCTTGAGGTTCGGCAGTTCCAGTGTATTGAAGGAGTTGCCCTGGTCAATGAAGGTCGCAACCCGCCATTTTTCGGCGACGGAGTACTGATACTCGACGCTGCCGGCCACCATGTAGCGACCACCGATGCGGTCACCGCTGGAGTTTTCCGGAGACAGGCTTTGATAATCGTAACCGCGCACGCTCTGATCGCCACCGGCGAAGAACCGCAGCGACGGCGGCACTGATTTATAACCGTTGGTAGCGCTGCCGCCGACCTGTACCCGACCGAGGAAACGGTGTTTGTCGAAGACAGTGGTCAAGCCCTTCACCAACGCCGTGCCGTAGAGCAGATTGGTATCGGACCCCAAACCCTCCTTGGCGACCTTGGTTTCGAATTGCAGGCGATAACCGTTGTGCGGGTCGATACGGTTGTCGCTTTTCAGATAGGAATAGCTGACGCCGGGCATGAGCAAGGTACTGAGCCCCGAGTCATCGCCGAGTCGGTATTCTTCCCGTTGCCATTTGAGCGACACCACCCGCTGCCAGCCGCTGGGCAACTTGCTGTGCCACTCGGGACCGAGGGTCAACAGCTTGCTAAGGCTGTCTTTATCGGCGATTTCTTCATACTGATAGCCACCGGCGAAGCGCAGTTTGTCGGTCAGCGGCGGGTCCAGCGGAATGTCATAAAACA
>DQGF01000560.1:4814-5566 GCA_003525045.1 Pseudomonas sp.
CAGCGGAATGTCATAAAACAGCCCGACGTTTTGCCGGGGTGCCGAGACTTCGGTCTCCCAGCCGTAGCTGTGCCCCTGGGGGTTGACCCAATGCCGGGTCCAGTTGGCCTTGACCCGTGGGCCGACGTCGGTGGAGTAGCCCAGGCCAAGGCCCATGGTCCGCGGCTTGCGGGTGTCGAGCTTGACGTCCACCGGGATCACATTGTCCTTGGCCGCTGTCGGCGCCGCATCAACGCGCACGCCTTCAAAATAGCCGCTCGATTGCAGGGCCTGATTGAGTTCGGCGATCAGTTCGGAGTCATACGGTGCACCCGCCTTGAACGGCACCATGCGTTGCAAAAGGTCCTCATCGAAGGGCGTGTCGCCTTCGAAACTGACCTTGCCCAGCGAATACCGTGGGCCGCTGTTGTAGACCAACTCGATGTCGGCGACACCGGCCCGCGGGTCTACCGCCAGTTTCTGGCGGGTGAAGTAGCCGCTGAAAAAGCCGTAGCGCGAGGCCTGATTCTGGATCAGTCGCTTGGCATCTTCGTAGTGACCGTGATTGAGCACCGCGCCGGGTTTGAGCGCAGCGCTTTTGGGCACGCGAAAGGATTTTAGGGAGGCGGCAGGACCCTCGACGCGCACGGTGACGTTGCGCAAATGCACCGGCTCACCGGGATCGATGTTCAGCACCAGGCGCGGCGTCTTGCCGCCCTTTACATCGCTGTCGATCTGCGGCTGGTAATAACCCAGGGCCTGGGCGGCCTTGC
>DQGF01000560.1:5861-6852 GCA_003525045.1 Pseudomonas sp.
TAACCCAAGGCCTGGGCGGCCTTGCGCGCCTGCTCCTCGGCACCACGACTGAAGCGCAGCAAGGCTTCCTCGTCACGATCGCCGAGGCTGCCGATATAGCCCTCTATATTGGCTTTGAGTTCATCGTTGGACGGTTTGATCCGCACATCCAATTCACTTTGCGCCAGCGCCGCGCAGCTGGTGATCAGCATCAGCACGCCGCTGGTAAATCTTCCTGGAAACTTCATAGGCGCGGATGCTATCACGAGCTTGGGAGCGTGATAGAGCGTCGCTTTCAGCGAAAGTTCTACCTTTTATGCCGTTGCTGTTTGTAACACCTGGGGATTGGCATGGAAAAACACGTGTTCGCGGATGGGTCCCACGGCCACTTCGCCGATTTCCTCATAGCCCTGACGCTTGTAGAACTCCAGATAACGAGGATTCCCGGTATCGAGGACCACTCCCTGGGAATTTTCATCAACCGCGCACCAGTTATGCACCGCTTGCAGCAATTGTTCGCCGAAGTGCTTGCCCTGGAATTGCGGATGAATCCCCAGCAACGGCAGCAGGTGCACCGAGTCGGACGGTACGCAAGCCATCACCGCATCGTGATACTCGAGGTAGCGGCGGGTGCAGCGAAACCCGGTGCTGAGCACCATGCGCAGGCGCCACGCCCAGCTTTCGGTGATGCCCAGGCGACGTTGCGGCGGCGCGATCAAGGCGATGCCGATCAACCGGTCGTTGACCAGCAGGCCGATGGCCGGCAAGTCTTGCAGGAAGTGTTGTTTGACCAGTTCGCGCACGGTGGCGCGGACCCGTTGTTCATAACCGGGGCGTTCCGCTTCGAACAGAAAACCGAAGGTCGGCTCGTGCCGGTAAGCCTGGTACAACAAGGATCGGGCTTCGCGGGAATAGCCGCTGTCGAGCATGTGGATATCGGCGATGGCGGTCGAGGTTTCGGGCATAACGGTTGATCTCTCCGGGGCGCAGCTCAAAAGGCCGCGTTCTTATG
>DQGF01000431.1:0-273 GCA_003525045.1 Pseudomonas sp.
TTGGCGTGAGCGATGCGTTCATGCTGGTCTCCTGGACGTTGTTGTTATGTAGAGAACTATCGATGGAGCCAAGGCGAAGAAGTCGCCTTGCGATGAGGCGTGTGTCGCGAGTTGGTTGTCGGACTGTTTTTGGAGTATAGATGTGCAAACTTCTAATAAGAACGCACATAAAAGCCGGTCCATCATGCAAAAAAACATCACGTCTTTAGGTTCGTTGAACTGGGATGACCTCAAGTTTTTCCTTGAAGTCGCCCGCACCCGCAAGGCCAGCAC
>DQGF01000431.1:611-749 GCA_003525045.1 Pseudomonas sp.
AAGCGCCTGGCGGTGGACTACACCACCGTGTCGCGGCGCATCAGTTCGCTGGAAGCGGCATTGGGCACATTGCTGTTCGAGAAATCCCGGACCAGCGGTTTCGTCCTGACTGCCGAAGGTCAGCGGCTGCTCGGCTAC
>DQGF01000431.1:1050-7901 GCA_003525045.1 Pseudomonas sp.
CGGCTGCTCGGCTACGCCGAGTCGATCGAAAGCACCCTGCATATGGCCTGCGAGCAGGTGTCAGGTTCCGGAGTGGCGTTGTCCGGGCATGTACGCATGGGCTGCACCGAAGGTTTCGGCAGTTTTTTCATCACCCCGCAGTTGAGCCATTTCGTCGACGCCTACCCGGCGATCTCGGTGGACATCCTGCCGCTGCCGCACTTCATCAGCCTGTCCAAGCGCGAGGCAGACATCGTCATCGCCCTGGAGCGCCCGGAACATGGTCCGTACGTCTGCTGCAAACTCTGTGATTACCGATTACAGCTGTACGCGACTCAGGATTATCTGGACAAGCACCCACCGGTCCGCCGCCCGGCCGACCTGGGTAAACATTCATTCATCAGTTACGTCGACGACCTGGCGTTCAGTTCGGAGCTGTTGTACCTGGCGAACGTGCTGCCCGGTGCCAGCGCCAATTTGCGCAGCACCAGTGTGATCGCGCAATTCGTGGCTGCGCAGCAGGGGCGGTCACTGGCGATCCTGCCGTGCTTTTTGGCGGCTCAGGATCAGCGCTTGCTGCCGGTGTTGCCGGAAGAGATCAACATCACCCGACAGTTCTGGATGTACTGCCGCGAGGACCTGCGCAAGCTTAAACGGATTACCTTACTGTGGGACTACATCCGCGCGGTGACTGAACAGAATCAGGGCCTGTTGATGGGGGAAAGTCGGGAGATGTTGTTCGCCGATTAGTCGGCGCTCACCACGATCGCACCCGACGGTTTTCGGTGCGGCCGGCCGCCCTATCGCTGGAGGCCACCGGCCAGGGCCAGCAAGGCGATGAACAGGGTGAGGGTGAAAAAGCGCAGGGCACGCTGCGTGGGTGATAATACGGGTTTAGCTTCTGGTTTGAACGTCGGCAGCCGGGTGCTCCGGCCCTGCCGTGTGCTGCGCACCTCGGGACAGGCGCCTGGCTTGGTACATGGCGGCATCTGCGGCGCTGAGCAGCGCGCCGGGTGTGTCCCCATGATCGGGGTACACGGCGATGCCAAGACTGAGCGACGTCAACACCTGAGTACTACCCGGCAAGGGGATCGGCACGTCCATGCTGGCGATGATTTTATCGGCGATCCACTCGGCGTCTTCGGTCTTGTGCAGCGGTGTCAGCAGGACGGCAAACTCGTCACCGCCCAGGCGTGCCACCAGATCGTCTTCACGCAACTGCGCACGAACCCGCTTGGCCACGGCCACCAGCACCGCGTCGCCCGCGGCGTGACCGAAGTTATCGTTGATCCCCTTGAACCGGTCGCTGTGGAGAAACAGCACCGCGAGTCGCTCATCGTGCTTGTTGGCATTGCGCAGCGCGCGCATCAATCGGCCTTCGAAAAACGCCCGATTGGGCAACCCGGTGAGGCTGTCATGGCTGGCCTGGTGAGCCAGGGTTTTGTTCTCGTTTTGCAGGTGGGTCTGCCAGGATTCGAGTTCATCGAGCAAGGCATTGAAGTCGTTGCCCAGGTTGTCGAGTTCGCCGATGTCGGCAGGTGGCACACGCTGGTCGAAGGTGCGCTCGCTGCGTGCGGCGTGGGCTACGAAAGCCAGGCTGCGCAGTGGGCCGGTGATGCCGCGAAGTTGCCGACGCGCCAGATACAGGGCCACCCAGGCACTGACGGCGGTACACACAATGATGCCCGCCAGCCCACTGAGCAGAACACGCAACAGGCTGCCGCCGTGACCGGTGAGTTGGATACTGCCGATTTCCTGGCCTTGGTGGACGATCGGCAGGCTGATCGGTTTTTCCAGAAAAGCCTTGGCAATCTGCATTTCCAGATCGGAGAGCAACCCGGTTTCCGGTCGTTGCCAGCGCGCCAATAACTTGCCCTGCTCGTCCAGCACCTGGGCATCGGCCACTTCTTCGGTGGACGCGATCAAGGCCAGCGCTTTGTTGGCGGCGGCCTTGTCGTTAAACACCACCGCGGCTTCCACGGTGTAGTTGATCGAGCGTGCGATCAGGTGCAGGTTGTGGTCGGCATAGAGCCGCAAGGCCAGAACGCCCAGCAGGATCAGTGAAAGACTGGCCATGGCCACGCCCACCAGCGCGCCGGTCAAATGTCCGCGACCGATGACCGAGCGCAGGGTCGGGCGACTATCCGGTCTGGAAAACCTCATGGTGCCGCCGACTGGCGCAGGGACAGTTGCAGGACGCCAGGGAGAATGCGCACAGTCGTCCAGACAGCCACCTTCATGCGGGGATTCTCTTCGAGCGAAACGGGATGTTGCCGCAACGATAGCATAGCGTCGTAACACCAGCGAGGCGGCGCAGTCCGGCACTTCGGACAGTTTCCGTCGCCTGGCGCCGCCCCTTTCATTCCTCCGCCCGGGGCCCCTCTTCCAGCTCCAGCATCAACCCGCTCAAGCGCTTGACCTTGCGCCGCACCGCCTCCTCGAACACCCCGGCGCGCGGTTCGATCAACGTGAACCAGTGCTTGGCGCGGGTAATCCCGGTATAGATCAACTCTTTGGTGAGTACCGGGTTGAGAGCGTCCGGCAGAATCAACGCCGTATGGGCAAATTCCGACCCCTGGGATTTGTGGACAGTCATGGCGTACACGGTTTCGACATCATTGAGTCGGCTCGGCAGAACGAAGCGCACACCGCCCTGCCCGTCATTGCGTGGGAACGCCACACGCAGCACCTGCCGCCCGGCCTCGGGTCCATCACGTTCCGGTAACTTGAGCGCGATGCCGATGTCGCCGTTCATCAAGCCCAGGCCATAGTCGTTGCGAGTCATCAGCACCGGGCGGCCTTCGTACCATTGCTGGTCACTGTCGATGAGCCGCGCCTTGAGCAGTGCGTCTGTCACTCGTTGATTCAAACCTTCCACGCCCCACGGGCCTTTGCGTACGGCGCACAACAACTGGAAGGCGTCGAAGGCTTGCAACACGCTACGTGCCCAGTCGTTCCAGGATTGATCATGCAGCGGTCTGTCGAGCGCTGGCCGCTGGCTGCGTAGCAGGGTCAGGTAATGCCGATAACCTTGCGGCCCGTCGCCATGCCCTTCAAGCAGCAAACGTTCCAGCGCCCGATCCTGCTCACCCTTGAGGGACAGGCAAAACACGTCGTCGTGACTGCGCGTCGCCAATAACTGGCGGGCTTGTTCAGGGTGCTGCTGGTTGACCCACCGTGCCAATTGTCCAATGCCACTGCCCTCGCCGAACCGGCGGGAGTGGCGCAGCATCACCACTTGCTGGGCGAGTGGATGAGTCCCGTTGAGGTCTTCCTGCAAACCGCTGGCGTCCAGGCTTTCTCCACTCACCGCTTCCAGCCACTGCCGGGTCTGCGGGCTGTACCAACCGGCCTCGGCATCGCGACACAGATCGCCGAGAACCGCACCGGCCTCCACCGAGGCCAGCTGGTCCTTGTCACCCAGCAGTACCAGTCGGGCATGGGCCGGCATCGCGTCGAGCAGGTTGGCCATCATTTCCAGGTCGATCATCGAGGCTTCGTCCACCACCAGCACATCCAGCGGCAGGCGATTTCCCGCGTGATGGCGGAAATGGCGGGTACCGGGACGGCTGCCGAGCAGACGGTGCACGGTGGTGACGTCCGAGGGGATTTTGTCCCGTATCGCTTCAGCGACTTCCAGGGTGCGCACCTGCTGACTGATGGACTCGGTCAGCCGCGCCGCGGCTTTACCGGTGGGGGCGGCGAGGCGAATGCGCAATGGCTTGCCTGCCTCCACGGCCGGCGCCTGAAGCAACGCCAGCAACCGCACGACGGTCGTGGTTTTGCCGGTTCCCGGGCCACCGGTGACAATGCTGAAGGCACTGCGGGTCGCCAGGGCGCAGGCGAGTTTCTGCCAGTCGATCACTTCGCCGGGCCTGGCGGGACCGAACAGACCGGTCAGGCGTTGGGATATGTCGTTCGGGGTTGTTTCGTGTTCCGCCAGACGCTGGCGCAACGAGTGATCGATGCGCCGTTCGTAAGCCCAGTAACGACGCAGGTACAGGCGCTTGCCCGATAGCACCAATGGCCTCTGCTGCGCTGCTTCACGACCATCGACCGCCAACGCGACCAGATTGCTCGCGGCCAGCACCTTGCACCAATGAGTGCCGTCGAGGGCTTCAAGCAATTGCGACGGCAACACCATCGCGTCACTTTGCAGATCACCTTCCGGTGGCAGCGACAGGGCGAAGTCCGGCTCCTTGAGTGTCTCGAACAGATCCAGGCAGACATGACCGTGTCCCAGTTGGTGACTGGTCAATGCCGCGGCCAGCAGCACCAGCGGATCATCGTCGGGCGCGAGTTCATGCAGAAAAGCCACGAAAGCCTTGTCCAGCGCTCGCAACCAGCCGCGTTCGACCCAGCGCGTGAGCAACAGCAACAAGTCATCGGCGCGACTCAACGGGGCCAGATCCGCCAGGCTGTCGGCGGCCAATGGCGTGGGCAGCAAATCGGCAAAGGTGCGACTCATAGCAGTTCTCCCTGTTCCCAGGCCGGTTCAGCCTTGGGCTCCGGCTTGCCCTGGAACAATCGGTCCAGACGCTCGATCAACGCTTTCGGTGGACGGGCAAAATACACGCCCTGGCTGGGCGCACGCGTGCCGCGCAGGAACAGGTACAGCGCGCCACCGACATGCCGGTCGTAATCGTAATCGGCAAGCCGCGCCTTGAGTTGACGATGCAAGGCCAACAGGTACAACACGTATTGCAGGTCATAACGGTTGTCGAGAATCGACTGTTCCATGGCCTGCTCGGTGTAGGCCGTGTCATCGACGCCCAGCCAGTTGGATTTGTAGTCGGCGACGTAATAGCGGCCGTTGTGTTCGAATGTCAGGTCGATGAAACCCTTGAACATGCCATTGAGTAACACCGGTTCGGCAGCCACTCGGGCCACACCGTTGTGGGTGTATTGGCGTACGAGCTCATCGAGCTTGAGTACATCGACCTTGTGGCTGGCGAACCAGAACTCCATTTCGACGCGGTATTGGCTCAGTTGACCGAAAACCACCGGAGCCTGCCCGGCACCGATGTGCAGCGGGGATTTGAGCAGATGCTGCAGCCAGTCGCTCAGGGCGGTGATCCAGCCTTCCCAGCCGCGACGGTTGCAACGCCGGGCGATGGCGTCTTCCACCGCTTGCGGTGTCACGGCAAAGCCTTCATCACCAGCCCACTCGAGCAAGCCATGGAGAAAAGTGCCGGGGCTCGGACCACGGGGGAAGCGATGGATATCTGCGCCGCCGGCCACCACTTCTCGTGGTGCTTGCGGATCGAGGCGTTCGTCGTCGAAGAGCTTTTGCGCTTGAGGATTCTCGGGGGCTTCGTCACTGCCTTCGCTCAGGCGCTCGCCAATGCGCAAGGCGCTGTAAGAAGCGATCCACCAGTTTTCACTGGCCTTGCGCATGGGGACCCGCGGAGCAAGCAACGCTGCTTCGTTGTGGGGTGGATGGTAATGCTCGTTGGTCGCTTCAGGCATTTCACCGTAGCTCAGTGCCGGGCAGTCCTGCTGCAGGTCTCGCAGCCAGCGCTGCAAACCAGCCGACTCGGCCAATGGTGCACCGCCCCCCAGCAGATAACCCAACGCCGAAAGATGCAGCACCGAGCTGTTGTTATTGCCGCGCTTGAGGTCGGTCACGCCAAGCCAGCACGCATGTTGCGCCCGGGTCAGGGCCACGTAGAGCAAGCGCAGATCCTCGGCAAGACGTTCGTCATCAGCCAGGGCTATCAACTCGGCCGTCGGCTTCAAGGTCACCTGAGCCTTGCCGCTGGTGTCGTGGTAATGCAATGGAAGTCGACTGCCATCCACCGGCTTCGCCGAGCAAATGAACGGCAGGAACACCAGGGGATACTCAAGCCCCTTGGACTTGTGGATGGTCACGACCTTGACCAGTTGTTCATCGCTTTCCAGGCGCAGGATCTGTTCTTCACCGGCCTGACCGGACAACGCCAGATGCTCGGACAAATGACGGATCAGCGCCTGCTCGCCATCCAGTTCGGCCGCCGCCTGTTGCAGCAACTCGGACAGGTGCAGCAAATTGGTCAATACCCGCTCACCATCGCTACGGGCGATCAATGCTTGAGGCAAACGGAAGTCGTGTAGCAGGCGCCGCAACATGGGCAACACACCCTGCTTGCGCCAGAGCTCACGATAACCACGGAATTGCATGACCCGCGCTTCCCAGGCCAGCTCGTCCTGATTCAACTGTTCCAGTTCAGCCAGCGACAGGTTCAGCGTAATGCAGGCCAGCGCGGCTCGCAGTGGACGTTCGACATCCGGCTCGGCGCAAGCCTTGAGCCAGGTCAGCAGGTCGTGCGCTTCCTGGGCGGCGAACACCGAATCCTTGTCCGACAGATAAACGCTGCGCACGCCACGGTCCGAGAGTTCGGCGCGCACGGCCTGGGCTTCTTTGCCATCACGCACCAGGATTGCGATATCAGCCGGCAGCAGGCCTCTGAAATCTTTACCGTCCTGAGTGAAACCCGCCCGACCTTGTTGCCCACCGTTGAGCAAAGACGTGATTTCAGTGGCGCAGGCAGCGGCCAGTTGTTGTCGGTACACCGCGCCGGACAATGGCTGCTCGGCAGACAGGTGCCAGATATTCAGGGAGGGCACAACCTGACCCGCTATGTGCAGAACTTCTTTGCGCCCCTGGGATTCGACGGGCAGGAACGGCACCGGGTTGTCGCCATTTTTTTCACGAAACAGGAATGCGCCCCGCCCGGCCTCGCGTGATTCGGCACGCGCGAATACATGGTTCACCGCACTGACCATGCCATGACTCGAGCGGAAGTTGGTGCCCAGGGTATGCAGGCGGCCAGCGGTGGCCTGGCGGGCACGCAAATAGGTATAGATGTCGGCACCGCGGAAGGCATAGATCG
>DQGF01000433.1:0-2913 GCA_003525045.1 Pseudomonas sp.
GAAGGGGAGGCCGCGGGCGAGGCCGGCAAAACCCTGATGCCAGCCGTAATAAGTGGTGAACAGCATGTCGCGCTGGGGCAGGCTGTTGTCCTCGATCGCCTCGCCGAGCAGCCATTCGGTGGTGCTTTGCAGCAGATAGCGATGCTGCAACGCCAAGGTATGCGCACCGGATGTCGCCCATTCAGGCGACTGAGTGACTTCCAGCAGCCGCTGTTTCAACGCCTCCAGTTGCGCCGCTTCGGGTTCCTTGAACAGCGACACCAGCACCACACCCTGCAACCAGTCGACCGTCAATTGCTCCAGCCCTGGCCAGCAACGACCACGGCCGTGGAATAGCCGGCGGGTTTCATCCGGGGCTATTGCCAGGGCCTTCAGCAAATGATCCTGGAGGGTGGAGAGGGCGTCTGAGTTCATCGGGCAGGGTCGGCAATTTGAGGGGGGCGGCATTTTAACCACAGTTGCGGCGAGAAGCCCGCGGCAAGGTGTCGAGAGTTATCACATTTAATTTAACTTTACGTGAGGATTTGGCGATACATCGGCCCACATACTCGGCTCCAACGACCAACCGCCAGGAACGCACCATGTCGCCGCCACCTGTTTCATCCCATCCTCGCTGGCTACGCCTGACCCATTGGCTCAATGCCTTGGCCGTGCTGGTCATGGTCACCAGCGGTTGGCGAATCTACAACGCTTCGCCGCTTTACGATTTCAGTTTTCCCGCATCGATCACCCTGGGCGGCTGGCTCGGCGGTGCGTTGCAATGGCACTTCGCGGCGATGTGGTTTCTCGCCGTGAACGGTCTCGTCTACCTGATCATCAACCTCGTCAGCGGTCGCCTGAAACGGCGCTTCTTTCCCGTCTCCCCCAAAGGTGTCCTGCATGACCTGTGGGCCGCGTTACGGGGGCGGCTGGGGCATGCCGACCTGAGTCATTACAACCAGGTGCAGCGTGTGGCGTATCTGTTCGTGATGGTCGACATCATCCTGTTGGTGGTCTCCGGGCTGGTGTTATGGAAGTCCGTGCAATTCCCGCTGTTGCGTGAATTGCTGGGCGGATACGAAGGCGCGCGGCATGTGCACTTCGTCGCGATGGCGTTGTTGGTGGCGTTTGTCGCAGTTCATCTGCTGATGGTCGCACTGGTTCCCAAAACGTTGTGGGCCATGATTGTCGGTCGCAAGGAGCCCGTATGAAGAAGCGCATCGAAGGCTCGCAGCTGGACGAGTCGTCCATCCTGACAGACGCCCGAAAAATCATTGCACCGCAGATCGAGGATCGGTCCCGTCGTTCCTTCCTGATGCGCGGCCTGACCCTCGGCGGCGTGGCCATGTTGTCCGGTTGCAACCTGACCGACAACGACAGCGTCGAGACCGCCCTGTCCTCCATGTCCAGGTTCAACGATCGGGTGCAGGGCTGGCTGTTCAACCCTAACGCACTGGCGCCCACCTATCCCGAGTCGATGATCACCCGGCCGTTTCCTTTCAATGCCTTCTACGGCATCGATGAGGCACCGACGGTGGAGGAGCAGAGTTATCGACTGGAAGTGACCGGACTGGTCGCCGACAAGCGCAGCTGGCGCCTTGAAGAGCTGCGCGCCATGGTGCAGACCGAGCAGATCACCCGGCATATTTGCGTCGAAGGCTGGAGCGCGATCGGACGCTGGGGCGGCGTGAAGTTCAGCGATTTCCTGAAACGGATCGGCGCCGACACCGATGCCAAATACGTCGGCTTCAAATGCGCCGACGACTACTACACCAGCATCGACATGGCCACCGCATTGCATTCGCAAACCTTGTTGACGCTGACCTACGACGGCGCGGTATTGCCTCGCGAGTACGGCTTCCCGATGAAGCTGCGCATGCCCACCAAGCTGGGCTACAAGAACCCCAAACACATCCAGGCGATTTTCGTCAGCAACACCTACAGCGGCGGCTACTGGGAAGACCAGGGCTACAACTGGTTCGGTGGCAGCTGACGGCGCCCGGCAATTTTACTGCGCAGCTCACGCTGCGTTCATTCGCAACCTGTGATTCAAAGGAGTTTCATCATGAAAATGTTAACCACCGCAGTACTGTCGATGTGCCTGGCAATGGGCGCTGCCAGCGTGTTTGCTGCCGATGCCATGAGCAACGACAACATGAGCAAGGATTCGATGTCCAAGGACGCCATGAAAAAAGACGCAATGAAAAAGGATGCCATGTCCAAGGATTCCATGGCTAAGGATTCGATGAAGAAAGACGAGATGTCCAAGGACTCCATGAGCAAGGACGCTATGAAAAAAGACGCTATGTCCAAGGACGCCATGAAGAAGGACAACATGGCACAGTAATTCGAACACTATTACTCACGGGCTACCGCTTGCAGGACTCTCGATTTTTGTCGTTGCCTGTATCAAAAATGAATTTCCTCGGAGTCCGCTGCTCATACCTGTAAGCAGCGGATTTCAGACCGCGAAATCATTTACGCAATCAGGGAGTGGCACAGTCATGAGTCCAGTATCGACAGCAGGCGAGTCGCTTCCTGGCGGGTTGATTCTTGTGGTTGAGGACGACCCGTTGATCCTGGAGTTTCTCTGCGAAATTCTTCAGGAGGAAGGGTTTGTGGTTCAGCCCCAGGCCAGTGCAGACGCCGCATCAGACTATCTGGAGGGACATTACGATGAAGTCCGGCTATTGCTGACGGACATCACCATGCCAGGCAAGCTCAATGGCGCGGACTTGGCCAACCAGTTCGGCGACCGTTGGCCGGATAAGCCGATTATGATCATGTCCGGCTTCGAAACCCCGGAAACCTCCGGTGTGAGGCATCAGGTTTCGTTCATCAAGAAACCTTGGGCGCTCGGGCAATTGCTCGATTGTGTGCAAAGTGCCTTGGCGAGTCGGCCTTTGTAGGCGCTGCCGCAGGTTCGGGCCGCGT
>DQGF01000433.1:3283-3414 GCA_003525045.1 Pseudomonas sp.
AAGATCGCAGCCTGCGGCAGCCCCTACGCGGTTGGTGTACATTTACCTGAAATCTCGTCTGACCCTTGCGAAAGGAAGTCGCCCTTGTCCGCTCACACCTCCGTCTTCAACACCCCGTACCGCGCTTTTCT
>DQGF01000433.1:3825-4363 GCA_003525045.1 Pseudomonas sp.
CCACCCATGGCGCCCGCGCCATCGACACCATCAATCGTCTGGCGCTGTCCGGGGTGGATGCCGAGGCTGAAGCGGCGTTGATCACCGAGGCGGAAATCGAGGATGTCGAGGGCATTGTCGAGGTGGCCAGTGCAGCACGCTTCCTCAGATCATTGCCGGCCAACCAATGGGCCATCGTCACCTCCGCGCCCAAAGCGCTGGCGCTGCGACGGATGGCAGCGGCGGGAATACCGCAACCTGGGGTAATGGTCACGGCTGAAGATGTCAGTGCTGGTAAACCCGATCCTGCGGGTTATCGACTTGCAGCTCGCCGGTTGGGGGTCGAGGTGACTGAATGCCTGATTTTCGAAGATGCTGCGGTGGGGATTCTCGCGGCCGAGGCGGCGGGGGCGGATCTTGTGGTCATGACATCGACTCATGTTCATCCGATCGAGACGCCGCATGCGACGCTGGTCAGCTATGACAGGGTGGCCACAATAGTGGATTGCGATGGCCATCTGCGCCTCCACACAATCTAACTGTGGGAGCGGGCTTGCTC
>DQGF01000433.1:4732-5178 GCA_003525045.1 Pseudomonas sp.
CAAGCCCGCTCCCACATTTGATTGTTGTTGTTCACAACATCGTGATCGACATTAGTAAACCCCGGGAATCAACCGCCAGCTACGGCTGCAATACGCCTCATATTCACTACCAAACTGCGCCCTCAATAGCGCCTCTTCGGAGTGAATGCGCGCAATCAACGGGATCATTGTCAGCGCGGCCAGCAACAGGCCGATGCCCGAACGAAATGCCAGCGCCCAACCCACAGCAGTGATCAACATCCCGAGATAGCTGGGGTTGCGCAGGTTACGATAGATCCCGTCGGTGACCAGGCTATGCCCCGGTTGAATCGCCACCAGCCCACTGAAACGTTTGCCCAGCACGAACACCGGCCACAGCCGCAGCGTACCGCCGATGATGAACAGCAGCGCGCCGAGCCAGCGAACGCTTTCGTCACCGAAGGTCCAGAAGTCGATCCGGTCGGTGT
>DQGF01000433.1:5498-5820 GCA_003525045.1 Pseudomonas sp.
CGCGGGTAAAAAACCGCTCAATATTCCGATCACCCCGAAAGCCGGAAGCACCCAGCGATTGGCCCGATCTTCACGTTCGCCGGAGCTCAGGTTGACCTCGGTAAACAGTGAAGCGATCGCCATCACCAGGGTTGCCAACACAACGACTACCAGCGGCGCATGGGAGAAAAACGCCGCAAACCCGCCCATCCCCCACACCGCGAGGCCGAGGTAGGCGAGGGTGACGACGATGGCGAAAAACGCCAGCTTGGCCGAGATTTTCATCCGCCCCTCCACACATGAACCTGACACACCCCTTATTGTAGGAGCTGCCGCAGGCTGC
>DQGF01000432.1:0-383 GCA_003525045.1 Pseudomonas sp.
GATCCCGGAATACACCCTGACAATGTTCAGCAAAATGCGCGGCGCGGAAGCCACCAGCCGCAGCGACATGCTGCTGACCCTGCTGTCGAACCTCGCCGAAATCATCAGTGACCATCCAGACCTGCTGGACATGGAAAACGCCGACAACGAAGCCATGGCCGCCACCCACCTGGCCGCTGACATGCTGATCGACTACCGCATGTGGGCCGACGGCATGGACCGCGATGCGGCCCAGGCCTGGCTGACTGATCCGCAGTTCATCACCGATTTCGGCGATGCACTGGACAGCTATCGCCAATCGCTGGATGCGCAGGAAGAAAAGGGCGAGTAACCACTCTCCCCTTCAAAAAAACGGCCGCTTGTCATCACTGACAGCGGCCGTT
>DQGF01000432.1:691-7433 GCA_003525045.1 Pseudomonas sp.
TGTCATCACTGACAGCGGCCGTTTTTTTAGAAGCTATCAACCCACCTGCCTTTACCCTTCGTCCAACGTTACGTATATCCCGTTGACATATCCCTCCATGATTCTATCCTTTGGGAATCGCAACGCACCCGTAAAAACACAGGAGGCCGGAATGGAACAGACAACCCTTTTCATGAGCAATCGAAGCCAGGCCGTCCGCCTTCCCAAAGCTGTTGCAATGCCAAGTGATGTGAAACGAGTCGACGTGGTAGCTATTGGCAGGGCTCGCATCATCACCCCTGCAGGTGAAACCTGGGACAGCTGGTTCGATGAGGATAGCGTGAGTGCAGACTTCATGGCCGACCGGGAACAACCAGCCGATCAGGAGCGTGAGTCGTTCTAATGATCAAATTCATGCTCGACACCAACATCTGCATCTTCACGATCAAGAACAAGCCGCAAATCGTACGAGAAGCCTTCAACCGTCATAACGGACAGTTGTGCATTAGTGCCGTCACGCTGATGGAGTTGATTTGCGGTGCCGAAAAATCAGCAGCGCCCGAAAAGAACCTCGCGGTGATCGAGGGGTTAGCAGCCCGCCTTGAAGTCCTGCCTTTCGATAATGAAGCGGCTGCACACACCGGAATGATTCGGTCCGAGCTGGCAAAGGCTGGAACGCCCATTGGCCCCTATGACCACATGATTGCCGGGCACGCGCGCTCACGCGGGTTCATTGTCGTAACCAACAACCGACGGGAATTCGAACGGGTCCCGGGATTGCGCGTAGAGGACTGGGTTCACCCCGCCTGAACGACTACAGACAACGAAAACAAAAACGGCCGCCTGTCATCACTGACAGCGGCCGTTTTGCCTCACAGGGTACGAATCAGTTCAGCACCACCGCACCCAGCTTCTGCAGCTTGCGACGGCGAGCCACAAGCAAACCGGTAGCCACCACCAACACGCTCAGCAGACCGGTCGCAAGGATCTCCACGCGATGGGCTTCCTGGAACAGCATGATCGTCAGGATGCCGACGATGAACACGATCACCGCATAGGTCAGGCCAGGGAACAGCCACATCCGGAAGGCAATCTTCTCACCCGCAATCACGCGCTTCTGGCGCATGCGCAGCTGGGAAACCGCAATCACCAGGTACACCAGCAACGCGATGGCGCCGGAGCTGGCCAGCAGGAATTCGAACACCGCGGCCGGAGCCACGTAGTTGGCGAATACCGCGAGGAAGGCGGCTGCGGTGGACAGGATCACTGCCCAATACGGCGTGCCGCTGCCATTGGTGCGTGTGGATACGGCCGGTGCATCGCCGCGCTTGCCCAGGGAGAACAGCATGCGCGACGCGGTGTAGAGCGCCGAATTCAGACAGCTGGTCACGGCAACCAATACAACGATGTCGACGATCAGCTTGGCATTCGGGATGCCCATGCGCTCAAGCACGGTCTGGTAGGAACCGACAGCTGCCAGCACTGGGTCATTCCAGGGCACAAGCGCCACGACGATGAAGATCGACACGAGGTAGAACAAGCCAATCCGCCAGATCACCGAATTGGTCGCCTTGGAGATTTGCTGGCCCGGGTTCTTCGATTCCGCGGCCGCGATGGTCACGATTTCGGTGCCCATGAACGAGAACATGGTCGTCAACATGGCAGCGAGTACAGCACCCATGCCGTTTGGCAGGAAGCCTTGGGTATCGAACAAATGGGACACGCCGCTGACCTGGCTGTTCGGCAGGAAGCCGAAAATAGCCAGAACGCCCAGGACAATGAAACCGATGATCGCCAGGACTTTGACCAGGGCGAACCAGAACTCGAATTCACCGTAGTTCTTCACACTGAACAGGTTGGTCACCGTCAGCAGCAAGGTGATGACCAGGGTGAAGGCCCAGATCGCCACGTTGGGGAACCAGGCGTGCAGGATGGTTGCGGCGGCGTTGGCCTCCAGCGGGATGACCAGCACCCAGAACCACCAGTAGAGCCAGCCGATGGTGAAACCGGCCCAGTGACCGATCGCGCGATCGGCGTAGGTCGAGAAGGAACCGGTGTCCGGCGAAGCGACAGCCATTTCGCCGAGCATGCGCATCACCAGCACCACCAGGGTACCGGCGGCAGCGTAGGCCAACAGCACAGCCGGGCCTGCTGCAGCGATAGCGTGGCCGGAGCCGACGAACAGGCCGGCACCGATAACCCCGGCGATCGACAGCATGGTCACATGACGCGGTTTGAGCCCCTGTTCGAGGCCATTGGAGCTTGGGGTACTGCTCATTGAAACTACCTTTGTAAGGAAAAGCGAATGCGTGCATCCCGCTTGGCGTTCCTTCTCGTAAAAAGAAACCAACGGGGGCGTTCCTTATTCCGCACGCAATAATTGCGCCAAAATGTTACAGACTCCTCAAATCCGTGGTTTGTAGCGCGAACTGACAGTCATCGCAAGCCATTGAAATTAATAGCACTTCGCCAGATCGTTACCCTGCAACCCACTTCAATAACGAAACAGTGCTTCAAAAACACACCAAAAAATGCTCGACGCACAATAAAAGTGCGGATCCGCAACGTTTGGCCGGTTAGCGCTTCCAACACCCCGCCAAAGCTGGCAACATCGCGCCCTTTTTGTGGCACCCGCCGCGCTTTTTATTTAAAAGCAGGGTTCAAACGGCTGTTCGGTTGATAGCAGCGCGACAGTCTGCTGTACCAATGCGACAACCTGCCACACGCCACCCGTTTACCGCCCGTAGCGCTGTTGGCTGCCATTCAGACGCTATGCTAGCTTGGCCGCCTCGCCAGGAAGGCCGCCAACAGCAGGAGCGAAACACTATGAGGAACGCACATGGCTGAGGCCACGCCCGCGCTTGAAATCCGCAACTTGCACAAACGCTACGGACAGCTTGAGGTGCTCAAAGGCATCTCGCTGACCGCCCGCGACGGCGATGTGATCTCGATCCTGGGTTCCTCCGGTTCCGGCAAGTCCACGTTCCTGCGCTGCATCAACCTGCTGGAAAACCCGCATCAGGGGCAGATCCTGGTGGCCGGCGAAGAACTCAAGCTCAAAGCCGCGAAGAACGGTGAACTGGTCGCTGCCGACGGCAAGCAGATCAATCGCCTGCGCAGCGAGATCGGTTTTGTGTTTCAAAACTTTAATCTGTGGCCACACATGAGCGTGCTCGACAACATCATCGAAGCCCCGCGCCGGGTGCTCGGCCAAAGCAAAGCCGAGGCTATCGAAGTCGCCGAAGCCTTGCTGGCCAAGGTCGGCATCGCCGACAAGCGCCACGCTTACCCCGCGCAACTGTCCGGCGGTCAGCAACAACGGGCGGCCATCGCCCGCACCCTGGCGATGCAACCCAAGGTGATCCTGTTCGACGAACCCACCTCCGCCCTTGACCCGGAAATGGTCCAGGAAGTACTTAATGTCATCCGCGCATTGGCCGAAGAAGGCCGCACCATGTTGCTCGTGACCCATGAAATGGGCTTTGCCCGTCAGGTCTCCAGCGAAGTGGTGTTCCTCCACCAGGGCCTGGTAGAAGAGCAAGGATCGCCACAGCAGGTGTTCGAAAACCCGCTTTCGGCGCGCTGCAAACAATTCATGTCCAGCAACCGCTAACGGAGCTACCCGCATGCAGAACTACAAAAAAATCTTCCTGGCTGCTGCCGTCACCCTGGCCTTCAGCGCCGGTGCCGCTGCCGAGACCTTGAAGATGGGCATCGAAGCGGCCTACCCGCCGTTCAACAACAAAGATGCCAGTGGCAATGTCGTCGGCTTCGACAAGGAAATCGGCGACGCCCTGTGCGCCAAGATGAAAGTCGAATGCACCGTGGTCACGTCCGACTGGGACGGCATCATCCCGGCCCTGAACGCCAAGAAGTTCGACTTCCTGATCTCCTCGATGTCGATCACCGACGAGCGTAAGCAAGCGGTGGACTTCACCGACCCGTACTACTCCAACAAGCTGCAATTCATCGCGCCGAAAAACGTCGACTTCAAAACCGACAAGGACTCCCTGCAAGGCAAAGTGATCGGCGCACAACGTGCGACCCTCGCCGGTACCTGGCTGGAAGACAACATGGAAGGCGTTGAAGTCAAACTCTACGACACCCAGGAAAACGCTTACCTGGACCTGACTTCCGGTCGCCTGGACGGCATCCTGGCCGACAAGTATGTCAACTACGAATGGCTGAAAAGCGACGCCGGCCGCGCCTACGAGTTCAAGGGCGACCCGGTGGAAGAAAGCGACAAGATCGGTATCGCTGTCCGTAAAGGCGATGAGATTCGCACGAAGCTCAATACCGCACTGAAAGAAATCGTCGCTGACGGCACTTACAAGAAGATCAACGACAAGTACTTCCCGTTCAGCATCTATTGATTCTGACTGCCTGACTGGCGCCGCTCGCTGACGGCGCCAGTCCCTGGCATTGCCTGCCGCGATTTGAAAAGAAATCCATGACTATCGATCTCTACGGATTCGGCCCGGCGCTCGCCGCTGGCGCGCTGATGACTGTGAAACTGGCACTCTCGGCCTTGTGCGTGGGGCTGGTGCTCGGTCTGCTCGGCGCCTTGGCCAAGACTTCCCCGTACAAGCCGTTGCAATGGCTTGGCGGCACATATTCGACCCTGGTGCGCGGTATCCCGGAATTGCTCTGGGTGCTGTTGATCTACTTTGGCACGGTCAACCTGATGCGCGCCCTGGGCGAGTTCTTCGACAACCCCGACCTCGAACTCAATGCCTTCGCCGCTGGCGTGATTGCGCTGGGGCTGTGCTTCGGCGCCTACGCCACGGAAGTGTTTCGTGGCGCGATCCTGGCGATCCCCAAAGGACACCGTGAAGCCGGCGTGGCATTGGGCCTGTCGAAGTTTCGCATCTTCACCCGGTTGATCATGCCGCAGATGTGGCGCATTGCCCTGCCCGGCCTGGGCAACCTGTTCATGATCCTGATGAAGGACACCGCACTGGTGTCGGTGATCGGCCTGGAAGAAATCATGCGTCACGCGCAAATCGGCGTGACCGTGTCCAAGCAACCGTTCACCTTCTACATGGTGGCCGCCTTCATGTACCTGGGCCTGACCATTCTGGCCATGACCGGTATGCACTTCATGGAAAAACGCGCCGCTCGCGGCTTCGCGAGGAGCACCCAATGAACTGGGAAGTCATCATCAAATGGCTGCCGAAACTGGCCCAGGGCGCGACGCTGACCCTGGAGTTGGTAGCCATCGCCGTGATTGCCGGGCTGTTGCTGGCGATTCCGCTGGGCATCGCCCGCTCCTCGCGACTCTGGTACGTGCGGGCAATTCCCTACGGCTACATCTTCTTTTTCCGTGGTACGCCGTTGCTGGTTCAGCTGTTCCTGGTCTACTACGGCCTGGCGCAGTTCGACGCAATCCGTAACAGCTCGATGTGGCCCTACCTGCGCAATCCGTTCTGGTGCGCCACCGCGACCATGACCCTGCACACCGCGGCCTACATCGCCGAGATCCTGCGCGGTGCGATCCAGGCGATTCCACCGGGCGAGATCGAAGCGGCGCGGGCGCTGGGCATGTCCCGGGCCAAGGCGCTGTTCTACATCATCCTGCCCCGTGCCGCGCGCATCGGCCTGCCGGCCTACAGCAACGAAGTGATCCTGATGCTTAAGGCCAGTGCCCTGGCCAGTACCGTGACCCTGCTGGAACTCACCGGCATGGCCCGCACCATCATTGCCCGGACCTATCTGCCGGTGGAGATCTTCTTCGCCGCGGGCATGTTCTACCTGTTGATGGCTTACGTGCTGGTTCGCGGCTTCAAGCTGCTGGAGCGCTGGCTGCGCGTCGATGCCTGCCAGGGCCGTTGATTCCTACGTGCTGACGGGCGAGGACTTACTCGCCCGTTTCGCCGCGCTGGATGCTTTTCTGATCGAGCATCAGGCGCTGTGGAAGCCTCGACCCTTTACCCATCTGCAGCTGCCTTGGGAAACGTCCTACCCGGAGTTGGCGCGCTGGCTACGGGAGCGGTCGCTGGAAGATGCGGAAAACAGCCATAACCAACCTTGCTTGCTGGATGCGCCGGAGCCGTTTGCTTCATTGGCGGCGTTGTCGCTTGAGTTGAGCGCAGTGGGTGAATTGCCGGCGCATGCACTTGAAGCGGCCGGGCATCGCTTGAATGTCGATGTGCCAGGGCGCAAGTGGCAACAGATTGAGGCGTTTGCCAGTCGGCTGGCGTTCGCCTCAGTCCCGCAGCATTGGCTGGACTGGTGTTCTGGCAAGGGCCACTTGGGACGGCGGTTGTTGCGAACCGGTCAGCAGCTCACTTGCCTGGAATATGACCCGGCGTTGGTCGCCAGCGGCCAGGCCCTCAGCCAGCGTCATCAGTTGCATGCGCTTCACGTCGAGCAGGACGTGCTCGCGCCGGGCGTCGCCTCTTTATTGAATGCTGACCACACGCCGGTCGCGCTGCACGCCTGCGGTGATCTGCATGTACGGCTGATGCAGCTCGCCAGTACGGCAGGCTGCAAACAACTGGCCATCGCGCCCTGTTGCTACAACCGGATCAGTGTCAGCGAGTACCAGCCGCTATCCGTCACGGCCAAGGGCTCCGACCTGCAGCTGTCACTCGATGATCTTTCGCTACCGATGAGCGAAACCGTCACCGCCGGCGCTCGCGTCCGACGGCAGCGCGACACTTCAATGGCCCGGCGCCTGGGCTTCGACCTGCTGCAACGGCAACTGCGCGGCGTCGACGAATACCTGCCTACCCCTTCCCTGCCCAGCGCCTGGCTGGAGAAA
>DQGF01000432.1:7716-7940 GCA_003525045.1 Pseudomonas sp.
CCCTACCCAGCGCCTGGCTGGAGAAATCCTTCGCCGATTACTGCCATCATTTGGCCGCACTTAAAGACTTATCCACAATTGACCCGCAGGATTGGTCAGCACTCGAAGCCAGCGGTTGGCAGCGACTGGCCGAAGTGCGCAATCTGGAGCTGCTTCGCGGGCTTTTCCGACGGCCATTGGAGCTGTGGCTGGCGCTTGATCGGGCACTTTTCCTATCCGAGCAG
>DQGF01000044.1:0-524 GCA_003525045.1 Pseudomonas sp.
ATTCCGTCCTTCCTAGCCAACCGCCGGAGGGTCATCATCAACACGGCGTCGGTGGATGGCCTGGTGGGCATGGCGACATTGCCGCACTACACGGCCGCCAAGCATGGCGTCATCGGACTGACCAAGGCCTGCGCGCTGGAGCATGGGCGGCAGAACATTCGCAGCGTCGCCATCGCCCCCGGTTACATCCGCACAGCCATGACCGAGGACAACCTCAGCAAGAACGAGCAGGTCATGTTAGAGGCCATGATTCCCCAAGGTGGCCGTGCGGGCACTCCGGAGGATGTCGCCAACCTGGTGACATGGCTGGCCTCGGACAAGGCCGCCTATATCAATGGTTCGTGCCACACCGTGGACGGCGGGCTGACCGCAGGTTTTGCGCTGCCGGATTGAGTTTGAGGGTGCAATCGCGCTCGATAAAATCAAGCCGCGCAGGCCGTTCCGGGGCTATCGTCTATACGCAAGACCTTTACCTTTGGAACAAGTAGCCGAGTAGGGCATTGATGGCATCAACCATCGATGCC
>DQGF01000044.1:825-9836 GCA_003525045.1 Pseudomonas sp.
CCAACCATCGATGCCCGGTCTCTTTCACACCGTGCACGGATTGTAGAGAGGCATCGCCAACGTGGATCGCATAGAGCCTGAACTGGTGCTCAAGACAACCCCTCCGCGCAGCCAGAAGGGCGCGCAGTTGCGCGATCGACTGAGCATTGATGCGCCCGAACTGGCGGACAAGGTGGCGATCAGCGTGCAGGGCCCGGCCGGCTTCGGCAAGACAATGCTGTTGGCGCAATGGCGACGGGAGTTTTTGTCGCGCGGGGCCGTGGTTGCCTGGCTGACGCTGGATGCGCGTGACGATGGCAGCCGCCTAGCCCTTGGGCTATCGGCAGCCATGACCCTGGGCAGCGGCCGACAGTCCTTTACCAGTACCAGAGATGGATCCTCCGGCCATGGTCGCGACGAGCTGGAAGGGTTGACCCACTGGCTGGCAGAAGTGGCCGACCTCGGTGGCGAAGCCGTGATGATCCTCGACGAGGCGGACGCATTGCCTGAGTCTACCGTGCGCAACTGTCTGTCCTATCTGCTGCACAATGCGCCGGCCAACCTGCGCATCATCATGTCTTCGCGTCGGCGCTTGAGCCTTAATACAGCTGATCTTGTGGCCCGGGGGCTCTATGTCCGGGTCGCAGTGGATGCCTTGCGATTCCGTGCCGAAGAGACTGTTTCGCTGCTCGGGAATCGCTTCGGTGCGCGTATCGACGCTGATCTGTGCCTGCGCCTGCATGAAATCACCGAAGGTTGGCCGCTGGGCTTGCAACTGGCGATTGCGGCGATCGAGAAGAGTGTCAATCTGCACACCGCTGTCGAGGATCTCTCGGCCTGTTCCGGTGATATCCAGGGTTATTTCGTCGATAAACTGGTCACCCGCCTGTCTGCGGAACAAGTCGATTTCATTACCAGCCTCTCCCTGCTGGAAGTGATTCATCCTTCACTCTGTGTCGCGCTTACCGGCAGTGAGCGGGCAGGGGAACTGCTGCATGAGTTATGCACCTCGACGCCGATTTTCGCCGAAGGGGTCGACAGCGACTGGGTTCGCTTCCATCCCCTGGCCAGGGAGTTTTTGCAGAGCCGTTTTCGCAACTTCCCGCAGGCGCAACGAAAGGCCCTTCATGAGCGGGCAGCGAGCTGGCTGGAGGCGAATGCCTTTTTCGAGGAGGCGGCGCGACAATACTTGTTGGCCGGGCAAGCCACCCAAGGCTATCTGATGATCGAACAATGCCTCTACGAGGTCATGCTGCGCGGCCAGTTCAGCCGGGTGCTGGAGTGGATCGAAGAGCTGCCTGCCGAGGAACTGGAGTCCCGTCCGCGCCTGTGCCTGGCGGCGGCCTGGGCTCTGGCGATGGGTGAGCGGCATGTGGAGGCGGCCAGGTTGATCGCCTGCATCGAACAAGACCCGACCGCGGATGAGGAAACGCGCTGCGAAGCGGCGGCGATCGCGGCCGCCGCGGCCTACTTTGCCGACCAGCCAGACCAATCAATGGCACTGCTCGCCCCGTGGATGGACACATTGTCTTCTGGTTCGATCAAGCTGCAAGCCATCGTCGCCAACCTGGTCGCCCGCATAACGCTGTTCCAGGGGCAACCCGAAAAAGCCCGGCGCATCTTTCAGCGCGCACCGCACTATACGTGGACCCCGGGGCTCGATGGCATCCGCGGTTATGGTGAGTGGGTCGTGGGCATGACCTACTTGTACGAAGGACGTATGCCGCCAGCCGAGGCGGCTTTTCGCAAGAGCTTGCTGCGCGCCGAGGAGGATATCGGCCGGCGCAGTTCGGTGGCGGTGATGCTCGCCTGTGGACTGGCCACTGTGCTGCTGGAACGCGGTGAGATCCAGGAGGCCACGACGGTACTCGCCAATCGGCTGGATGTCGTCGAGCGATTGGCGTCACCGGATGCGATTGCGATGGGATTTCTCACGGCGTCACGTCTGGTTGCATTGCAGGGACAGCCACATCGCGGCCACGACTTGCTGGCGGCATTGTTCGCGCTCGGCGAAGAGCGGGGCATCGCGCGTTTCTGCATGGTGGCCCTGGGTGAACAAATCCGCCTGCATGCGCTGCATGGCCGAGGCGATTCTTGCCAGGCGCTCTGGAGGCGGCTGGATGAGTTGGTGCCAGACGTTGCTCGCCAGCAGCGCGGTCTGCTGGGACAGGAACTGGCCCTGTTGGCCGGGTTGAGCAACGCCTACGTCTGTCTCGTCCAGCGCGACTGGCAGACCATGTTGAGTGTGCTCGCCGTGGCAAACGAGCTTGCCGAGCGACTGCAGCGGGGCCGGGAAATCGTTCAGGTCAAGTTACTCAAGGCATTGGCACTCAAGGATTCAGGCGGGGATGGACTGCCCTGTCTGCTCGAAGCGCTGAGTCTGGCCGACACCTACGGCCTGCAGCGTATCCTGCAGGACACCCATCCCGATCTCGTCACGTGGGCGCAGAAGGTCCACCACAAGGATGCCCGGATGCCTGCGCAGGAAACCAGCCCGTCCGTTCCGGTTCGACGGCAGGAGCCGGTGGCCACGGGCGTTTCTCCCAGCCGACTGCTGACGCCCAAGGAGCGGGAAGTGCTGCAGTTGCTGGCACGCAACCTGACCAACAAACAGATAGCCCTGGCACTGAATGTCGGCGATGAAACCGTGAAGTGGCATCTGAAAAACCTGTACGGAAAATTTCATGCAGGCACCCGCAAGCATGTGGTGGACCGTGCCTACATGCTGGGCATTCTCGAGACGTCTGGTTGAGTGAACCCGGTCCGGGTTGCCTGATCCAGTTCTGGACATTTTCCCATTGCAAGCCATCCGCTCGCCCGGATCGCGCCAGCGTGCTGGCGCGAGGTACTCCTGCCTGTCTGATCAGAGCTTGGTGACAACGGCGCGAGCCAAACCGCGTTCTTCGCAGAAGCCCAGCAGGTAGCGGTGACCGAATGCCTTGGAGCCTGACGCGAAGCCCACTTTGGCGGTGTCGCCGTCGAGCAGCTTGATCACGCCCGCGGCTTGCAAGGCACCGGTCGCGATGTAGGCGGTGGTGCCGAGAACCTCGGCGCGCACGGCCGAAAGCTGCCCCCGGCCGATCGCGGTATCGACCGTACGCATCAAGGTCGTGCGCTCGCGTGGCGGCATCGCCGGGGTCGTCGCCTGGACGATGTCCTTGAGTACCTGGTCCTGGGTTTCGGGCGGAAGGTGCTTGTATTCGGCTTCCCATTTCTGGTTAAGCGAATGCACCATCTTCATCGCGTCGTTGTCGTAGAAACCGACGCAAGAGATGCAGGAACGTACGCGCGGATCATTCTCGAAATAGATCGGCAACGAGGTGCCGCCCCATGGCAAGGCGAACACCGGCTGCATGAAGTGCGGCGAAGGGATCAAGAACGAAGCATCGACCGGGTGTGCCACCAGTTTCTTGTCCCATAGGTAGCAATGCTCGGCGCGGTACATCTCGAAAATCGACGCCGTGGAGCCGACCGTTACCCCGGCGCCGACACCGCGCTGGCCCCGGCACAGCGCCGAAGTTTCCAGCGAATCGATGCCAGGGTGTTCGAGCGCCAGCTCGGCAGCGATCTCCGAGAAGGTATTCATGTACGCCAGCGAGGGCGAGACGAGGAGGCCGGCCTGGGCGTAACGCTCGCCAAACTGGTCGCGGACATTACGCACATACGACTGTTCGCCGGTGGTGTCCAGGTAGTGGCAACCGGCATTGAGCGCTGCTTCAACAGTGGTGAGGCCGAATTTGGCGAAGGGTCCTACGGTATTGCAAACGACCTTGGCCCCTCTGAATGCCTGGGTCAGCGATTCGACCGTATGGTCGACTTCGATGATTTCGTACGTCGCGGACTCCAGTCGCACTACACGTTGCGCCATCATTTCACGCGTGCGCCCGGCATTGCGCGCCACAGCGGTAAACGCAATGTTCTGATCGATCAACCAATCCATAATCAGCATGCCGGTGTAACCACTGGCGCCGTAGACAACGACGGGATACTTAGCCATTTTTTATTCTCTTGAGGTAGTTGGGGGACGCGAGACAGACGAAGCAAGGCAAAGCGATAGATGACATCGCTTCCTGCACCGCTCAAAAATAGTGAGTTCGATACCCTTGACGCCCCCCCACGCCGGGGGGCATTGAAAGAGTTTGATTGTTTGGCCGCGCCCACAAGACGGCCTTGACGATCGACCGCAATCCAGCGTTTTTTACACTCCGGGCCGATTGCTGCCCCTCGCCACTGGAAGGTATGGCAGGGATCGCCAGCAGCTCGTCACGAATGGCATGAGTACTGATCCCCGCTCAAGGCGCATTAACCACGATATAAGTCACATCGCTGCCCTGATACTGCGGTTGATACCAGGTTGAACCGCACTGCATGTAAGCCGTGTTGTATTGGATGACTTGCACGCAACTGGTGGGCATTTGCGCAGGCGTGAAGATGGAGCCGACCACCGCGGCTGTTACCGCGACCGTTGCGGTGACGGCCGCCGCCGTGGCGATCGGATGGTAGTGATTGTCGTAGCCATAGCGGCCACGCCCGTCTACGTCGATGTCTACGTCGCGGCTGTTGTCGATGTTGACGTTACGGGTGCTGTTGTTGATGTTGGTTCGATTGCCGACAGTGTTTCCGGTATTGGCCCGGTTACCGGCGTTGACCCGATTCCCCGCATTGACCTGGGTCGCTCGTTGCGCAGTATTGCCGGTGTTGGTGCGCTGAGCCCTTTGCGCCGTGGGCGCCGGCGCACGATTGACCGATGCCCTGGCGTGCCCTTGGGCGCGCTGGGGGCGGGCATCTACATAAGTGACCAGGCTGAGCGTCAGTACCGAGGTGGTGGCGAGCGATAACAACAGGCTCCACGACATTGTCCGGTTCATGTCATTCCCCTTTCTGATCACTGGCTTTCTTCAAGGGAATCGCCACATCGCCCTTGCCCGGGGCGAAGGTGAAGATCGAGTCCTTGATGCCAGGCTTCAGGTTCCAGTGATACACCGCGCTGTATTCTGGGAAACCCGGCTCATCGGTGGTCGTGATCACCAGTTTGCAGGGCAGCGGCGTCTCGGACCGGGTGATCCACAACTGCCAATCGACACCCGCCTGGCGAAAGGCCAGGTGATCGCACAGTTGCCCCTTGATCGTCGACGGGCCGACATACAGCGCCTCTTTCAGTGCATCGATCTGCGCCTGATCGCTGCCAAACAGAAACAGGTCCTCCATGGGCACCTGAATCCCGTAATGGTTTTCTATCAGATGCAGCGTGTCAGACACTTCAGGCGGTGCATCCACCGTGGTGTAGTACTTGAGAAACGGTGAGTACTGGGTCAGTTTCTTGCCGTTGTAGAAGAACTCTCGTGTTCGAACATCGCCTTCTGTCCTGGCATACATACGATTGCGACCCACCACTTTCAGGACATTGAAAGACTCGGTCTTGATCTTCTGGCCAGACTCCAGAACGGTATCCCGGGACACCTCGGCGTCTACCTGAAACGTCGGCAGGCCGCGCAGGTAATTGCCCATATCAATCAGTTTATCGATCACCTGCGGGTTGACCGTCGGCGTGGCGTCCGGTGTCGGCGGGTCATCGGCACGAGCCCCGGAGGTGAGCGCCAGGGTGATCAACAGGCAGAAAACACTCGCGTTGACTTTCATCGATGCCGCTCCTGGCCTGCGCATGGGCTCAACGCCCGGTCTCGAGGCTGACTTATAAGCCTAGACGCGGCCGGTCCCGTTCGCCAGAAGGGCAAGGCCTGTTTCCGACGGCGAAACCCGGGGCAGCCCCCTAGCCCTCGACTCCAATTTTTTTCAGGCGATAGTCTAAGGCAGGGCGGCTTAGACCAAGTAGGCGTGCGGCCCCGGAGACGTTCTGCTTAGCCTGCCGCATAGCCTCTTGTATCAGGCCTTCCTCGATCTGATCGAGGCTCAGGCCGCTGGCCAACAGCTGGCTGATCCAGCTGCCCTCGCTATTTCCTGGCTGGATCAGCACGCCCTCCGATGAGACCCTTTCGCTGGCGATCTGTGACTCGTCAGGCGGCCGTGGGAACAGCGCCGCTACGCTGATGCTTTCATTGGGTTCGGTGAGGATGATGCCGCGCTCGATAACGTTCTCCAGTTCGCGAATATTGCCCGGCCAGTTGTAATGCAGGCAAGCTTCCAACGCCTTGTCGGATAGGCCCAGGGTCTTTTTTGCATACTCCAGGTGAAAACGCCGGAGGAAGTGCTCGGTCAACAGAGGGATGTCTTCGCGGCGTTCACGCAGCGCCGGAATCGACACCGGGAAAACATTGAGCCGATAGTACAAGTCGGCGCGGAAACGTCCAGCCTTGACCGCCTCTGCCAGGTCTTCGTGGGTAGCGGCGATTACCCTTACATCGATCTGGCGTGTGTGATTGTCGCCAACCCGTTCCAACTCGCCCTCTTGCAGCACGCGTAGGAGGCTCGCCTGTGCGCGAGGGCTTAGCTCAATCACTTCGTCGAGGAAAATGGTGCCCTTGTTAGCCCGCTCGAAGCGGCCCATCCGCGACTGGTTGGCCCCGGTGAAGGCACCTTTTTCCACGCCGAAAAGCTCTGCTTCGATCAGGTCCGGGGGAATCGCTGCACAGTTCACCGCGATGAAGGGTTCGGCGGCGCGCTTGCTACGTAAATGAACGCTGCGCGCGATGACTTCCTTACCAACGCCAGTCTCACCGAGTAACAGCACCGAGACTTTGCCTTGGGCGGCTTTTTCCATCATGGTGCGCACGTTCTGGTAAGCCGGGGTCTGACCGATGCCGTAGTACTGGCCCTCCTGCTTGTCAAGACGGGTTCGCAGAGACATCAATTGAGATTGCAGTTCGTAGAGTTCCTCGATGATCGGGTCGCTCTTGAAGTACTGCTTGAAGCTCTCCGCGTCTTCCCACTCTTCGGCTGGCTTGCCAATGACGCGGCAGTTGTCACCGCCGCAGCTGCGGCAACTGACCTCCTTGAAGATGATTTCGCGCCCCATGAATGCCGAGGAATAAGCGCATGCGTAACCGACCAGCGTCCAGCACGCGGGGTCCTGCATCTCTTCTAGCCCGGTCTGAGAGATTTCCACCTCAAAGGAGTCAATCCACTCCACCTCGACGTAAAAGCGTCCGCTTTCTTTGTCGATAACGACTTCAACGGGGCGCACTTTGACCAGCCCTTTGAGTGAGTGCAACTGCGGGCCGGCGAGAAATATATTGTATTCGCTGGCATTGGGGCGAAGCTTGCGGGCCAGTTCAGCGTCCTTCAGTCCGGATTGATAGCCCAAGCGTAGAAAAAAGCCTTTCGCCCTTTCAATGCCCAGGGTGTTGACCATCTCGCGGCGGAAGTTGGCCATCGCGGACACCTGCAAGAGCAGCATGCGTTGCTCGCCCAGCCAAATTTTGCCTTCTGTACTCTGGAAATGGATGAGTCCCGAAAGGTCCTTGATGTCTGCATATTGAACTTCGGGTTTATGGTGAATCGGCATGCGGATGTCCCATATTTATTGTTAGGAAGCTGAAACACCTGAGGTATCTGGGCAGTCGGCAGATTCAGCGGGGACGCCCATTGGTTTTTTCGAGCGCAATAGGCACAACGTCATTCACCATTTCTGCTTTTCGGCAGATGAAAGTCAATCAAATGCTGATCCCGGCAGGAAGAATGTGCTGAGTCGCATTCTGCCTTCAGCATTTGCTTAAGTGCTTCGAAGCGATTCATCAAATGCTGAAAAAAGCGCGTAGAGGCCCGAAGAGGCGCTTGCCCAGGCTCATCTTTCAACACTCCGACACATTATTAAAAACACTTAAAAAACAGTGTCTTGCATGCTAATTCAGGCATGTGGCACAGGCTTTGCGTTGGATCACATGCCAGCAACTAGCCAGGACTCTGCCGCGATGAATGCCTCTGTTATCCCCTTCGATCAGATGACCCGCTTTATCCGCGTTCGCAGCGAGCCTGATGCTCGGTTCGTCGAATTCGACTTCGCCATCGGTCATCCGGAACTGTTCGTTGAACTGGTATTGCCGCACGAGGCTTTCAAAACATTCTGCCAACACAACCGTGTCGTGCAGATGGACGCAGCGATGTGCCAGGCAGTGGATGAAGACATGGCCAAGTGGCGCTTTGGTGATATCGGACGACGCCCAGCAAGCGACCGACGTTAATCACAAGCGATAGCCGGACACACAACAACAAGACGGTACGGTTGATATGAACATAGAAATCAAAACGACTACGGCGCAGCCTCTGCGCCACACCTATGCCAACTTGCAACGCCGCTTTGGTGACAAGCCGGCGAGCCGTTATCAGGAAGCCAGCTACGACATCGAGGCGACTACCAACTTCCATTACCGGCCGCTATGGGACCCTCAGCGCCAGCTCAATGATCCTAGCCGCACGGCGATTCGCATGGTCGATTGGCACGCGGTCACCGACCCGCGCCAATACTACTACGGTGCCTATGTGCAGACCCGCGCGCGGATGCAGGAAGCCACCGAGCATGCCTATGGCTTCTGTGAGAAACGCGGCCTTATGAGCCGCCTACCCGAGGCATTGAGGAACAAGATACTGCGCTATCTGGTGCCACTGCGGCATGCCGAGATGGGTGCCAACATGAACAACAGCGGCATCGCGGGTGACTGTATCGCGGGCACCATGACCCAGATGCATATCTATCAGGCGATGGATCGCCTGGGCATTGGTCAGTACCTGTCGCGTATTGGCCTGCTGGTCGGTGAGGGCAGCGGTGGTGCGCTGGATCAAGCCAAGGGTTATTGGATGGATGACCCTATCTGGCAAGGCCTGCGCCGCTACGTCGAAGACAGCCTGGTGATCAAGGACTGGTTTGAACTGACCCTGGCGCAGAACCTGCTGCTCGATGGCATGAGCTATCCGCTGATGTACCAGCGCTTCGACCAGCAATTGGGCGAAGAGGGGGCGGGGGACGTGTCGATGCTCACCGAATTCATGCGCGATTGGTATGCCGAAAGCATCCGTTGGGTCGACGCCATGTTCAAGGTGGTGCTGGCCGAAAGCGCCGACAACCGCGAGCGGATCCA
>DQGF01000044.1:10126-11675 GCA_003525045.1 Pseudomonas sp.
CGACAACCGCGAGCGGATCCAGGCCTGGGTGGATATCTGGGAGCCGCGTGCCTACGCCGCCCTGCAACCGTTGGCCGAAGCGGCAACCGGGCAGGCAGCCCTCGATGAGGTCCGCGCCGCGCTGGCAGTGCGCCTGCAAAAACTCGGTCTGCGCAGCCAAGGAGTGCCGGTATGAAACAGCTCGCCTTTATCGTGTTTCAGGACAATGACAACGCCCGTTATCTGGTGGACGCCATCACCGAGGACAACCCTCACGCCGAGGTCCAGCACATGCCGGCGATGATCCGGATCCAGGCCGAAAAGCGGCTGGAGATTCGCCGCGAGACAGTGGAAGCAAAAATCGGGCGCGAATGGGACGTCCAGGAAATGCTGATCGACGTGATTAGCATCGGCGGGAACGTGGCAGAGGACGACGACAGCTTCGTCCTCGAGTGGAAGAACTAGGAGGCAGACCATGACAACGCATAAGAAAAAACTCAGTCTGAAAGACAAATACCAGTATCTGACCCGTGACATGGCTTGGGAGCCGAGCTATCAGAAGAAGGCGGACATCTTCCCCGATGAAGACTTCGAGGGCATCAAGATCATCGACTGGGACAAGTGGGAAGATCCGTTTCGCCTGACCATGGATGCCTACTGGAAATACCAGGCGGAGAAGGAAAAGAAACTCTATGCGATCTTCGACGCCTTCGCCCAGAACAACGGCCATCAGAACATCTCCGATGCCCGTTATGTGAACGCCCTGAAACTCTTCCTCGCGGGCGTTTCGCCGCTGGAGTATGGCGCGTTCCAGGGTTACTCCCGGGCGGGTCGGCAGTTCAGCGGTGCCGGTGCGCGAGTCGCCTGTCAGATGCAGGCGATCGATGAGTTGCGCCACGTACAGACGCAGATTCACGCGATGAGCCATTACAACAAACACTTTAATGGCCTGCATGACTTCGGTCACATGCATGACCGGGTGTGGTTCCTCTCGGTGCCCAAGTCGTTCTTTGATGACGCGCGCTCGGCCGGTCCATTTGAATTCCTCACTGCCATCTCGTTCTCTTTCGAGTACGTGCTGACCAACCTGCTATTCGTGCCGTTCATGTCCGGTGCCGCCTACAACGGCGATATGGCCACGGTCACCTTCGGTTTCTCCGCGCAGTCGGACGAAGCGCGACACATGACCCTGGGCTTGGAAGTGATCAAGTTCATGCTTGAACAGCATGAAGACAACGTGCCGATCATCCAGCGCTGGATCGACAAGTGGTTCTGGCGCGGATATCGCCTGCTCAGTCTGGTCGGCATGATGATGGACTACATGCTGCCGAACAAAGTCATGTCCTGGGCCGAAGCCTGGGAAGTCTATTACGAGCAGGCCGGCGGCGCATTGTTCAAGGATCTAGAGCGCTACGGTATCCGTCCGCCCAAGTATCAGGAACAGGCAAATATCGGCAAGAATCACATCACCCACCAGATCTGGTCGACCTTCTATCAGTACAGCCAGGCCACCAACTTCCATACCTGGATTCCCAGCGAGGAAGAGCAGAAATGGCTCGCGGAAAAGTAC
>DQGF01000044.1:11976-12224 GCA_003525045.1 Pseudomonas sp.
GCTCGCGGAAAAGTACCCGGATACTTTCGACAAATACTACCGCCCGCGTTTCGATCACTGGCAGCAACAGCATGCCAAGGGCGAGCGTTTCTATAACCACACCCTGCCGCAATTGTGCCAGGTATGCCAGGTGCCACCGCTGTTCACCGAGCCGGACGATCCAACCATGCTCAGTCACCGGCAGATCGTGCATGAAGGCGAGCGCTATCACTTCTGCTCCGAAGGCTGTCTCGACATCTTCCAGTTCG
>DQGF01000044.1:12506-15858 GCA_003525045.1 Pseudomonas sp.
TGTCTCGACATCTTCCAGTTCGAGCCGGAGAAGTACGTTCAGGCCTGGCTGCCGGTGCACCAGATTTATCAAGGCAACTGCGAGGGCAGCGACGTACAAACGGTGGTGGAGAAGTACTACCACCTGAAGACCGGTGTCGACAATCTCGAGTACGTCGGCTCGCCCGAGTACCTGCGCTGGCTGGCCTGGAAGAAACTCGGCACCCCGCAAGGGCCCGCCGGATCGGACACCAAGCTCGACGCTGCCTGACGCATCGTCCCGGATCGGGGCGGCGTTGCTGCCCCTGATTAGCCCTATACCAAGAACAAGAGGGTCAATTCATGACTGTTAAAGCCATCAGCGAATACAGCGCCACACCGCGCGACCTGCAAGCCAATTTCAATGGGATGCAAGTGCTCTACGTCTATTGGGAAAAACACCTGATTTTCTGTTCGCCATTCGCCTTTCTCGTTGCTCCGACCATGACGTTTTCCGCATTCATCGACCAAGTGCTCAAGGACGCAATCAAAGCTCATCCAGACAGCGCCAGCGTCGATTTCTCAGCGGCCATCTGGACCCTCAATGGCGACCCTATGACCCCCGACCATGCCGCGAGCCTGGAGGCCAACGGCGTTGATCACAAAAGCCTGCTGCGCCTGAATACACCGGGCCTGTCCGGTATTAAGGGTTCTTGCTGCTGAGAGGTGTGCCATGAGTTACAACGTCACTATTGAACCGACCGGTGAAGTCATCGAAGTGGAGGAGGGCCAGACCATTCTTCAAGCGGCCCTGCGACAGGGTGTCTGGCTGCCGTTCGCCTGCGGGCATGGCACCTGCGCAACGTGCAAGGTGCAAGTGGTCGAGGGGGAAGTGGATATTGGCGCGGCCTCTCCGTTTGCACTGATGGACATTGAGCGTGACGAGCGCAAGGTTCTAGCCTGCTGCGCCATTCCGCTCTCCGACTTGGTGATTGAGGCCGACGTCGATGCTGACCCGGACTTCCTCGGTCATCCGGTCGAGGATTACCACGGAGTGATCAGTGCCATTGTCGATCTCTCACCAACCATCAAGGGCCTGCACATCAAGCTTGATCGGCCATTGCCGTTCCAGGCTGGGCAATACATAAACCTGGCCCTACCGGGTATTGACGGCACACGTGCCTTCTCCCTGGCCAACCCGCCGAGCAAGGCTGACGAGGTAGAGCTGCATGTGCGTCTCGTCGAGGGCGGTGTAGTCACCGGCTTTATCCACAACCAATTGAAAGTCGGTGATCAGGTAGAGCTTTCTGGTCCCTATGGACAGTTCTTTGTACGCGACTCCCAGGCCGGCGCGTTGATCTTCATCTCCGGTGGTTCTGGGCTTTCCAGTCCGCAGTCGATGATTCTCGATCTGCTTGAGCGAGGCGACGGCCGCCGGATGACCCTGTTCCAGGGCGCTCGCAACCGTGCCGAGTTGTACAACCGCGAGTTGTTCGAGGGTTTGGCGGCGCAACACGAACACTTCAGCTATGTGCCGGCGCTCAACCAGGCCAATGACGACCCTGAATGGCATGGTTTCAAGGGCTTCGTACACGACGCCGTCAAGGCGCATTTCGATGGTCGTTTCAGTGGACAGAAGGCCTACCTGTGTGGCCCACCCCCCATGATCGACGCCGCCATCACGACCTTGATGCATGGCCGGTTGTTCGAGCGCGACATTTTCATGGAGAGGTTCTTCACCGCTGCTGACGGTAGCGCCGAGAGCTCCCGTTCGGCCCTGTTCAAACGCATCTGAGGTGCGCCATGAACACGAGTGGTTTTGAAATCCGCGAAATCGTCAGCGGTCAGTCGTTCCGTTGCATGCCCGGTCTGTCGGTGCTGCACGCGATGGAGCAACAGGGTAAGCGTTGCGTGCCCGTAGGCTGCCGGGGAGGGGGCTGCGGTCTGTGCAAAGTGCGCATTCTGAGCGGTACCTACCAGTGTCGAAAGATGAGCTGTAGACATATTTCGCCGGAAGCGGCCCTGCAAGGTCTGGCCTTGGCTTGCCAACTGTTTCCCGAGACTGACCTGAGCATCGAATGCCTGCGCCGCCATGGCCCGGGCGACTACAACAACAAAAACCAGCAAGAGGTGTTGTCATGAAAAAAGGCGTAATGCGACCTGGCCACGTCCAGCTTCGCGTACTCAATCTGGAGAGTGCTCTGATCCATTACCGGGACCTGCTCGGTCTGATTGAAATGGATCGCGACGACCAGGGCCGCATCTATCTGAAGGCCTGGACCGAGGTCGACAAATTTTCCGTGGTACTGCGTGAGGCTGACGAGCCTGGCATGGATTTCATGGGCTTCAAGGTGCTCAATGAGGCAACCCTGACCAGCCTCAGCGAAGACCTGTTGAATTACGGGTGCATGATCGAAAGTATTCCCGCCGGAGAGCTCAAGGGATGCGGTCGGCGCATTCGTTTTCAGGCACCCTCCGGGCATTTTTTCGAGCTCTACGCCGACAAGGAATACACCGGAAAATGGGGCGTCGAAGAGATCAACCCGGAAGCCTGGCCACGCAACCTCGAAGGTATGCGCGCACAGCGTTTCGATCACTGCCTGATGTATGGCGATGAACTTCAGGCGACCCACGACCTGTTCACCGAGGTGCTCGGATTCTACTTGGCCGAGCAAGTGATAGACGACGACGGTACGCGTATCGCGCAGTTCCTCAGCCTTTCGACCAAGGCGCATGACGTGGCCTTTATTCATCATGCAGAGAAGGGCAAGTTCCATCACGTCTCGTTCTTCCTGGAAACCTGGGAAGACATATTGCGCGCCGCCGACTTGATTTCCATGACTGACACGTCGATCGACATCGGGCCAACCCGCCACGGCCTGACCCATGGCAAAACCATTTACTTTTTTGACCCTTCGGGCAATCGCAACGAGGTGTTCTGTGGTGGGGATTACAACTATCAGGACCATCGACCAGTGACGTGGTTGGCCAAGGACTTGGGTAAGGCGATTTTCTATCACGATCGTGTGCTTACCGAGAGTTTCCTGACCGTGCTGACTTGAAAGCCCGGCTCGCCTTATTGCAGAGATTGCGCAAATGAAAGAGATCAAGCATTTCATTAATGGTGCCTTTGTAGGTTCGGCCAGCGGCCGCACCTTTGAAGACATCAACCCGGCCAACGGCCAGCTCATCGGCCATGTACATGAGGCCGGTCGTGCCGAGGTCGACGCCGCGGTGCAGGCGGCACGTGCTGCTTTGCACGGGCCGTGGGGCAAGATGAGCGTGAACGAGCGGGCGGATATCCTGCACCGAGTGGCCGACGGGATTACAGCGCGCTTCGACGAGTTTCTCGACGCCGAATGCCTGGACACTGGCAAGCCCAGGTCGCTCGCCAG
>DQGF01000044.1:16164-16284 GCA_003525045.1 Pseudomonas sp.
GGTCGCCCCCCAGCCATATCGATATCCCTCGCGGCGCAGCCAACTTCAAAGTGTTCGCCGACATGCTGAAGAACGTGCCCGGCGAAGCCTTCGAGATGGGTACGCCAGACGGCAGCGGTT